>NZ_JAKUXK010000009.1:2166-2319 GCF_026782865.1 Streptococcus mitis | reverse complement strand
GCCTCAAAACGAGCCTTGTCTCTCTCCTGAGCAGCTTGTACGCGTTCAACACGACTCTCCATCTGCTTGCTCGCCTGTTGGTAGGCCATCGCAAAGCGTTGGACAGACTGGAGTTTGGCGAAATCACCCGACTGATAAGTCCCTACAGTCCGT
>NZ_JAKUXK010000009.1:0-2107 GCF_026782865.1 Streptococcus mitis | reverse complement strand
TCATGACCGTACTGGTATGACTGCTTCCTTCGTAGCTCACCAAGTCTGAAATCTTGTCCTTGGTCGTGTTCAAGAGCTCAATCTCACTCTTTAGATTGTCACGTGAACTCTTTAAATCACTATGAAGGGTTGTAAACACCTGACCTGGTAACTTTGCATGATTGCTTGAATCAATTTGATAGTAGCCATCCTTGTACAACAAGAGTTTACCAATGGTTTATCGGTAAACTCTTGTTTCATTTATTCTATCATAAAAGGGGGAGTTATTTATTATTCTGTAACATCATCCCAGAGGGGAGAAGGATAATATGGTTTTTTCCCTATCTTTACTTTGAATTGATTAGATTTTACAAAATGTTCCAATCTTTCCAAAAAAGTAATTTTGGCATCTTCAAAACTAGTAAACTCTATCGTATTCCCCATCACATACGATCTATCATCTCGACCATTAATCATAAATTTACCATCTCTATAGAATAAGTGAAATGCCCAAGGAAGACGTTTTGTTTCGTCAAATAAAACATAATGTAAGCTCTCATAATGACGTTTTTTAATTTCTTGTTCAACTATACATTTCATGTTCTCAATATCAATCATCGGTTTTATCCCATAATGGTGATGGATATTCTGCACCTATGCCTTCGTCAACATAATATCTATTTATGAAAACAATGTTTTCAAGAATTTCTATGAAACGAATCCGTGCTTCTTGAAATTTTTGGTATGAATCTTTACCATTCGTACTTGCTCTGTCCATTGTCGAATATACTTCATATAATTCTAATTCAGGATTATATTCTATTCTTGTTTCCCACTCCCTTGGTCTATGATCATTGAAAATGGAATATCTCAAACTTTCATATCCCAATTTGTGAATATCTGATAAAAGTTCAGAACGTTCTTTGGCTTCGTCTCTCATCTTCTAGTTATCCTCTTTTTCATCCCATAATGGTGATGGATATTCTACCGGCAATCCTAATTGTATATTCAATTTATTAGATTCTATAACGAGTTCTAATTTTTCAAAAAAATCCTTCTTTGCACTTCCAAAATTATCGTACTCTTTGCTATGTCCAACTATATATGATCGATCATCTCGACCATCAACATAAAATTTTCCATTTTTCTGATAAAGGTGAAATGCCCAAGGAAGACGTTTAGTTTCGTCAAATAAAACATAATGTAAACTCTCATAATGACGTTTTTTAATTTCTTGTTCAATATCATTTTTCCATATCAAAATATTCTTCTCATTCATTTACGCAATCTCCTTTAATAAACCTAGTAATTCATAGATACTAATTCCAGTCCCAAACTGAATTTGAGTTCCACCACCTTGTCCAAATACTTTTGCAATCTCTCCTTGCCGGATATTTGCTAAATCATCAAAAGATAAATTATATTTTTTCATTTCAACAGATACTTTATCTTGTATAATTTTTGGAGATTGGTTATATGATTTTACAATATTCTCTTTAGTGATATCCTTCACCACTTCATACTGATGGTAGACTTGATATCCCTCAGGATAAGGTAAACCTCGTGTATTAAACGGTAATACCTCCCCGTTATCAACTGGACTGGTGAAACGCCCACCATTTGATCCAAAACGGTCAATCATTTGTCCAGCTTTTAAATTAGCTGGTTCTGTAATAGGATTACCAGCACTATCTACAACAAAACCATCTGTTCCTTTTGGTGGCCATTTGATGTTACCTTGGACATCCACAAAGTCCCTAGAACGAACAGGAACTTGTTTCCCCTCAAAAACATCTGCTGAAAGATAAGCACGTTTCCCATTTGGCATTGTTATGCGCTCTGGGAAATATTTCCCTTGTTGTGCGTACTCTTTGCGAAGGTAGTTATCAAACTTCGAACTCTCCCTCGCAAGCCTGCTTTCTTCTATATTTCTTAGAATTTGTTCTTTGTTATACTTCGGTGTTTCGACATTGTGGACACCTTTCAACTTCGGAAGTTCCCGACTAACTAATGGGGATTTGTTTAAGCCTTGTTGGAGTTTCTCCTTCGCCAGATATTGGTCAAAGTTACTGGATTCCCTCGCAAGTTTACTTTCTTCCAGATTCTTCAGAATCTGTTCGCGGTTATA
>NZ_JAKUXK010000008.1:0-10056 GCF_026782865.1 Streptococcus mitis | reverse complement strand
AAGGTTGAGGCTAAAGGCACTCAAGAAACTGGTAAAGAAGGCGAATCTTTAGTTCAAGAAAAGTTATCTGAATATAAAGTAACTGAGGGCGCGGTTACGAAAGAAACTACTACTGAGATTGACTATAAGACAGAAATTATCGAGGATCCAACTAAATATACGGATGAAGAAACTGTAGTCCAAGATGGAGAAAAGGGTAGTAAAATTACCAAAACGACTTATAAGACTCTCGAAGGTGTTGAGACTGATCAAGTTTTAAATACAACAACCACTGTCATCAAAGAACCAGTCACTAAAAAAATAAGTCGTGGAACAAAACCAATTGAAGGAACTCTGGTAGAAGAAAGTCTTGAAAAGATTCCATTTAAGGAAGTTGTTAAAGAAGATGACCAACTGAAAAAAGGTGAAAGAGTTACTGTCCAAGAAGGAAAAGATGGACAGAAAAAAGTTACCAAGACTTACAAAACTATCAAAGGTTTAAAAACTGAAGAAGCACCTAAAATTGTGGAACAGGTTCTGGAGTTAGACCAAGATCGTATCGTCAAATTAGGAACTAAAAACTTTGAAAAACCAATCTTAAGTTTGTCACTTGTTGATGTTCAAGATTTGAAACGATCATCTCAAATTCGTTATAATTTGGAAAATCCAAGTAAGGCAGCCATTAAATCTATCACCCTAACTCTGAAAAAAGGTGACGAGATTGTGAAGACATTGAATGTTTCACCAGAAGATCTAACAGCTTCTTTGACAGACTTACAGTACTACAAAGATTATAAACTTGAAACGAAGATGGTTTATGACCGTGGTGAGGGTGATGAGGAAGAAGTTCTGAAAGAAGAACCGCTAAGAATTGACCTCAAAAAAGTTGAAATCAAAAACATCAAAGAAACAAGCTTGATGAGTGTAGATGCTGACGGTAACGAAACAGACACTAGTTTGCTGACAGAAAAACCAGCTGATGTTGCTCCACTCTACCTACGAGTTACAACTCACGACAACAAAGTTACAAGACTGGCTGTTGACAAGATTGAAGAAGTAGAAAAAGACGGAAAAACTTTATACAAAGTCACTGCCAAAGCACCTGATTTAGTTCAACACACAGATGTTTCTAAATTGGCAAACGAGTATGTTCATTATTTTGAAAAACAAAAAGCACACGATGGTGATGTATATTATAGCTTTAACGACCTAGTAACGGCTATGAAAGCTAATCCAAGTGGTACCTTTAAACTTGGTGCAGATTTGAATGCAGCAAATGTACCAACTCCGAATAAACAATATGTACCTGGTAAATTTAGCGGAACTTTAACAAGTGTTGACGGTAAACAATATACCATTCATAATATGGCTCGTCAGTTATTCGATAACGTTGAAGGCGGTACAGTTAAAAACATTAACTTAGGTAATGTTAATATCAATATGCCTTGGATTGAAAATATTTCCGCACTATCAAGAGTAATTAAAAATGCCACAGTTGAAAATGTTAAGGTAACTGGTAGTATCCTTGGTAAAGATGGTATTGCTGGTATCGTAAATAAAGGAGATACTGGTGGACTTCTTAAAAATGTTGCTTTCATCGGTAAACTAACAGGTGTCGGTAATAAAGGTTGGGATCTTGGTGGTATCGCCGGAGAACTTTGGCGTGGTAATATTAAACATGCATACGTAGATGCTGATATTGTTGCAGATAGAGCACGTGTTGGTGGACTTGTCGCTAGAACCGATAACGGTTCTGATCCTAATGGTATTGATAAATACGCTTCTGTTCGTAACGCTGTTACTAAAGGAACTATTGATGTGAAGAACCCTGTTGAGGTAGGTGGTTTCATTAGTAAAAACTGGACATGGGGACGTGTTGCTGACACAGTTTCAATGATGAAAGTCAAAAACGGTGAAGAATTCTACGGTTCTAGAGATTTAGAAGCAGAAGGTGGATATTACACAAAAAACTGGATTGAAAGAAACTACGTTGTTAAAGATGTGAGTGAAGGTTCTCACTCATTTAACGGTTCTCGTAGTAATCGAATCCAAGAAATCAGCCTAGAAGATGCAAATAAAAAAATAGAATCATTCGGAATTACAGCTGATAAGTTTGAAATTAAACCTCTTGTTGAAGATACACTAAATAGTGTAAAACCAAAATCTGACACTTACAAAGATACTCAAGACTACGATACTTCTCGTGAACTTGCTTACCGTAATATTGAAAAACTTCAACCGTTCTACAACAAAGAATGGATTGTCAACCAAGGTAATAAGATTCCTGCAGATTCTAAATTACTAACTACTGAAGTTTTATCTGTTACAGGTATGAAAGATGGACAATTTGTGACCGACTTATCAGATGCTGACCATATTATGATCCATTACGCTGATAAGACGAAAGAAATTAAGGCTATTACACAAAAAGAATCTAAGGTTCAACAAGTTCGTGAATATAGTATTGAAGGATTAGGTGATGTTGTCTATACACCAAACATGGTTGTTAAAGATCGTGCAAATTTGATTAATGGTATCAAAGCTAAATTAGCTTCTGTTGAACTTGATTCAGATGAAGTTCGTAAGATTAATAACAATCCTAAGATGTTATACATGGAAGAAAGCTTCAAAGAAGTAAAAGATAATCTTGATGCTTTAGTTAAAGCTTTAGTTGAAAATGAAGACCATCAATTAAATACGGACGAAGCAGCTAAACGTGCATTGATTAAAAAAGTTGAAGATAACAAAGCTAAAATCATGTTAGCTCTGGCTTACTTAAACCAATACTATGGAATTAAATTTGACGGATTAAATATCAAAAATATGATGACCTTCAAACCGGATTTCTACGGTAAGAACGTTAACGTACTTGATAGATTAATCAGCTTCGCATCAAATGGTAACAACCTAAAAGGTGATCAATCACACGATGCATTTAACAGAGCTCTTGCAAGTGCTACTGGTAAAGCTAATTTACACGAATTCCTGAAGTACAACATGGAATTATTCACTAGTGAAACAGATATGAATACTTGGTTCAAGAATAACATTGCAGATAACGCTTATGTTGTTGAGAAACAATCATCAAATCCAGATTTCGCTAATAAGAAACATAAATTATATGAAGTAATTAATAATGGACATCATGGGCGTTATATTTTACCACTTTTGAATTTGAAGAAAGCGCATATGATCTTAATTACAACCTATAATACCATTGCGTTTAGTTCATTTGAGAAATACGGTAAGAACACAGCAGAAGAACGTGAAGCGTTCAAGAAGCAAGTTGATTTACGTGCGCAAGAACAAATCAATTATTTAGACTTCTGGTCAAGACTTGCTGCAGATAATGTACGAAATAATCTTCTTAAGAGTGAAAATATGGTACCATCTGCAATTTGGGATAACCATGATGTACCAGGTTTGGGATGGGTTGACCGTATGGGACATACGAAGAAAGGCGATTTTGCTCCAATTCGTGAATTCTATGGTCCGACTGATAAGTGGCACGGATATAATGGAATGGGTGCATACGCTTATATCTTCCAAAATCCACAACCACAAGAGGCTGTATATTACATCATCTCTAGCATGATTAGTGATTTTGGTACATCTGCATTCACTCACGAAACAACTCACATCAATGACCGTATGGCTTACTTAGGAACATGGCGTCACCGTGAAGGAACAGACGTTGAAGCCTTTGCTCAAGGTATGTTACAATCACCATCAGTTTCAAATCCAAATGGTGAATATGGTGCCTTAGGGCTAAATATGGCGTATGAACGTCAAAATGATGGTAATCAATGGTATAACTATAATCCTAATATGCTAGATAGTCGTCAGAAGATTGACCATTACATGAAGAACTATAATGAATCAATGATGATGCTTGATTACTTAGAAGCTGAAGCGGTCATTAAGAAAAATGAAGGAACCAATGATAAGTGGTTCAAGAAAATGGATCGAGAATGGCGTTCGAATGCTGATCGTAACAGTCTAAAAGGTGAACCACATCAATGGGATAAACTTCGTGACTTAAATGATGAAGAGAAAAACATGAAGTTAACAACGATTGATCAATTGGTAAACAATAACTTTGTTACCAAGCATGGAATGCCTGGTAATGGACGTTATCGTTCAGAAGGTTTCGATACTGCTTATCAAACCGTTAATATGATGGCAGGTATCTATGGTGGTAATACAAGTAGAAGTACTGTAGGTTCTATTTCATTTAAACATAATACATTCCGTATGTGGGGTTACTTTGGTTATCTCGATGGTTTCTTAGGATACGCTTCTAATAAATATAAAGATGCTGCTAAGAAAGAAAACAATGGTTATGTTGGAGATGATTTCATCATTAAGAAAGTTTCAAATGGAAGATTCCAAAACTTAGAAGAATGGAAATCTGCTTGGTACCATGAAGTACATGAGAAAGCTCAAAAAGGTTTTGTTGAAATTGAAATTAATGGTGAGAAAATTTCAACTTATGCAAGACTTCAAGAATTATTTGATGAAGCAGTTGAGAAAGATCTTAAAGGGAATGGATTTGGAAATACAGTTGGTCTGAAAGAGAAAGTTTATAAACAACTCTTACAAAAATCTAATGGATTTTCTGGAGATTTGTTTACTAAATAGTAGATAGGACTAATAGAATAATAAAAAGGTAGATCAGTTTTATCTGAATCTGCCTTTTTGTGCTATACTTAAGATATGCATAGAAAAACAGTTATTGATTTTAGGGCTTTGGGAGAGAGATACATCTTTACCCAGCCGATTAAAGAGTTAAAAACGAGAGATGTAGCAGAAGTGGCAGATTTGCTGGCACAAGTGGAAAGCTACCAAGAGCAAGGCTATTATGTGGTGGGCTATGTCAGCTACGAGGCTGCACCTGCTTTTGAGGAGAAATTAGCAGTTCATAAATCTCCTTTACTGGCAGAGTACCTGCTATATTTTACAGTTCATGATAGGGTAGAAACCTCCCCTATTCCTCTGATTTATGACGAGGTTGATTTGCCTTCAAACTGGCAGGAAGTAACATCTGCAGCAGACTATGAAAAGGCTATTGCCCAGATTCACCATCATTTGCGGCAGGGAGACACCTACCAGGTCAACTACACAGTCCAACTCAAGCAAGATTTAAGCGCCAATCCTTTTGCCATCTACAATCGTATGGTGGTAGAGCAGGAGGCGGGTTACAATGCTTATGTTGAACATGACGAGATGGCAGTGATTTCCATGAGCCCAGAGCTCTTTTTTGAGCAAAATGACCGTGAGTTGACAACGCGACCAATGAAGGGAACGACTCAGCGTGGCATGACTGACCAAGAAGACTTGGAGCAGGCCAGTTGGTTGGAACAGGATCCCAAAAATCGCTCTGAAAATATGATGATTGTGGACCTCTTGCGCAACGATATGAACCGTATTTCTGAAGTGGGAAGTGAGCATGTGGAGCGTTTGTGTAAAGTGGAGCAGTATTCAACTGTCTGGCAGATGACTTCGACCATCAAGAGTCAGTTGCGAGAGGATGTTGACCTTGTTGAAATCTTTCGCTCTCTCTTTCCTTGTGGTTCCATAACGGGAGCTCCCAAAATTGCGACTATGGAGATTATAAAGGACTTGGAACCACAACCGCGCGGAGTCTACTGTGGAACCATTGGTCTCTTGCTTCCAAATGGACGACGGATTTTTAATGTGGCCATTCGGACCATTCAACTCTACAAGGGGCAAGCTATCTATGGAGTTGGCGGAGGCATTACATGGGATAGCACTTGGGAGTCTGAATACCGCGAGGTTCATCAAAAGGCAGCAGTTCTCTATCGTAAACAAGCTCGTTTCAAACTGATTACTACAGGGAAAATCAGCCAAAAGAACTTGTTCTTTGAAGAACAACATCTGGAAAGACTGAGAAAAGCTAGTCGGTATTTTGCCTTTCCATTTGATTCAGAAAACTTGAAACAAAAGATAGAGGAAGAGTGTCATGCTTGTGATGCTAATCAAGATTACCGCTTGCGTATTTCTCTCGACAAGTCTGGAGAGATAGAAGTCGATTGTCAAGTATTAACACCTCTTAGTCTAAGTTTTTGTCAGGCCAAACTTTGTCTGCAGGAAGCTAATTTGCAACAAGCCTTTACCTACTTCAAAACGACTCACCGACCGCATTTGAGCCTAGGGAAACAAGAGAAGATATACCACAATAAGTTAGGAGAACTTCTTGAAACCTCTATTGGAAATTTGGTCTTAAAAATGAATGGTAAACTCTACACGCCACCAAGTCAACTAGGTCTTTTACAAGGAATTTATCGTCAGCATTTGCTGGGAACAGGACAGGTAGAAGAGAAAGCCTTGACCATAGAAGATTTGAAGGGAGCAGAAGCTATCTATGGCTGTAATGCAGTCAGGGGCTTGTATGAGTTGTCAGTAAGGGAGAACTAAATGAAATTAATATTTTTACATGGCCTAGGCCAGTCAGCAGATAGTTGGAAAGAAGTGCAAGAGTTTCTTGTAGATTATCCCTCTGAAGCCCTAGAGTTATTTCCTTCCGGAGTTGCTACCTATCAAGAAGCCAAGGAGCGCATCTATCAGTATTTATCAAAGGAGACAGAACCTTTTGTTTTGGTTGGATTGTCCTTAGGTGCTGCTCTGGCACTAGAACTATCTAGTTACGATTTACCAAATCTTCGAGCTTTGGTTCTGTCAGGATGCCCGCTAAAATTAGCAGGGAATATCCTATTTTATGTTCAATTGTTGATATTTAAATTACTTCCCAAAAGAGTATTTGAAAAACAGGGAGCAGACAAATCTCTTATGGTCGGAGTTTCTGAGGAATTGAAGATACTTGATTTAACTGCTATAGCAGGGACTTGTCCTTATCCAACCTTACTAATTTGTGGCAGCAAAGATAAACCGAATCTTAGTTCTATGAAAGCTCTCCACAGATTGTTGACAAATTCGCAGTTTCAGATCATTCCTGACGGCCCTCATGTCTTGAATAAGGAAAAACCAAAGGAGTTTGTAGAAAAAATCAGAAGTTTCCTTGAATTGCTGAAATAAGTTTGATAAAATAATATTGAAAACGATATCATAATTATGGGAGAAAGAAATGAACAAACGTTTATTTTTAAAAATGAGTCTCGCTACCTTGCCAATTTTAGCCTTGTTTTCAAAACCTGTGTTAGCAGAAGAAAACATTCATTTTTCTAGCTGTAAGGAAGCTTGGGCGAATGGCTACTCGGATATTCACGAGGGAGAACCGGGATATTCTGCTAAGTTAGACCGAGACCATGATGGTGTAGCTTGTGAATTGAAGAATGCTCCTAAGGGTGCTTTCAAAGCAAAACAATCAACGGTGGCTCAAACTAACACAAGTTCAGCAACAACAAGTGGTTGGGTTGAGCAGGATGGCGCTTGGTACTATTTTGATGAAAATGGAAATCCAGTGAAAAATGCATGGCAGGGAAACTATTATTTGAAATCAGATGGTAAAATGGCACAGGGCGAATGGATTTATGATTCTTCCTATCAAGCTTGGTATTATTTGAAATCAGATGGTTTTTATGCTCGCAATGCTTGGCAAGGGTCTTACTACCTTAAATCAAATGGTAAGATGGCTAAAGGTGAGTGGTTGTATGATAGTAGCTATAAATCATACTACTACTTGACATCAGAAGGCAGCTACGCTCGTAACACTTGGTCAGGTAATTATTATCTCAAATCAGATGGTAAGATGGCTAAAGGTGAGTGGATATACGATAGTAACTACAAATCATACTACTACTTGACAGCAGAAGGAAGTTACGCTCGTAACACTTGGGTAGGCAATTACTACCTTAAATCAAATGGAAAAATGGCTATCAATGAACGTACACCAGATGGTTATCGTGTAGATGGTTCAGGTAAATGGGTTAAATAAGAAACTAAAAAATAGGATAATAGGTAATATCAGATGAATAAAAAAAGATTATTAGTATGTGCTTTGGCACTTTCAACAGTTGGAGTATTGTCAACAATTGACACAACAGGAGTTCTACCTCTTTCAGCGCAAACGGTGCAGGCTGACACACAAACTCTTACCCCAACGGCAAAATATTATATTATTCTTCCGAATGATGCAGAAATATTTAATAGATGGAAGGGAACTGTTAATATTCCTATTATTGGGGCTACAAAAACTACTCCAGAATTATCTTATTTCCAAGAATCCGATCGTTACTATATAGCTAATGAGAATAAGTCTGGTGCCAATTACATAGAGTGGAAAGGAACAGTAGAAGAGTTTAAAGAGGCAATTAAGAAGCTGACTGATAAAAAATCTACTACTGCAACACCAAAAAAGGATGAAAAGCCAACACCAAAACCGGATGAGAAGCCAAAACCAACACCAAAACCAGATGAAAAACCAAAGCCAACACCAAAACCTACAGTTCAGTTTGGTTGGTTAGGTTCATCCTATTATCAAGATGGTAAAAAAGTCACTAGTAAGTGGATTTTTGATAAAAAATATAATTCATTCTTCTATCTAGATGCATCAGGAAATTATGTTCAAAACGCTTGGGTAGGTAACTACTATCTCAAATCAGGCGGATACATGGCTAAAAGTGAATGGATTTACGATAAGAACCATGGTTCATACTACTATCTAACATCAGAAGGTAGCTACGCTCGTAATACTTGGGTGGGTAATTACTACCTTAAATCAAATGGTAAGATGGCCAAAGGTGAGTGGGTTTATGATAAGAACTATGGTTCATATTACTATCTAACATCAGAAGGTAGCTACGCTCGTAACACTTGGTCAGGCAATTATTATTTGAAGTCAAATGGTAAGATGGCTAAAGGTGAATGGATTTATGATAAGAACTATGGTTCATATTACTATCTAACATCAGAAGGTAGCTATGCTCGCAATGCGTGGTCAGGCAATTATTATTTGAAGTCAAATGGTAAGATGGCTAAGAGTGAGTGGGTTTACGATAAGAACTATGGTTCATATTACTATCTAACATCCGAAGGTAGCTACGCTCGTAATACTTGGGTAGGAAATTACTACCTCAAATCAAACGGTAAGATGGCTAAAAGTGAATGGGTTGATGGAGGTCGTTACTATGTAGGAGCTAATGGATTATGGGAAACCAAAGCATCAACCAATAGTGAATATTCTGCTGCTTTAGAAAAGGCAAAGAGTTATAACTCGTGGGCAAATATGTCTAAAAAACGCTTATATAAGCAATTAACTTCAAAATATGGAGAAAAATTTCAAAGTGATGCTGCACAATATGCCATCGATCATTTGAATGCAGATTATAAATCAAACGCCTTAGCTAAAGCAAAGAATTATCGAAAATGGTTTAAGGATTCGAAGTCAGCAATTTATAAGCAACTAGTTTCGCCTTATGGTGAAGAATTTACAGAAGAAGAAGCTAATTATGCAATTCAACATCTTGACGACTAATCATTTTAAATAAGTATTTTTACTCCAATTATCAAGTCAAGTTCAACAAAGTTGTTCCTCTGATTAAGAGAGTATCTTTCAAGCTGTTTGAGTGAACTCAAACAGCTTTTTTGCCGACTATAGCCAAGTTCAAAATAGAAGGTTCTCCTATTGTCTTTCCACCCAGAACAGAATGGATTTTCCAATTTCAAAAAGGTGTTGAAGTTTATAGGTGTGAACAAAGGCATCTATGATATGTCCCGTTGGTTTCTCCCCAGTCTATGAGCAAACTCAGCCGGTTTGAGTCCTACGTTTAAATAAGCTTCAATTTCTACTCGCTCAGCTTCAGATTAGTGCTTGTATAGTTATTATTTTAATGTAAAAAAGATTAAGGATATGATATACTATAAGTGTAAATCATAAGAAAAGGAGATTTTTATGAGAAAATCAAAAAAAATTTTGGTTACAAGTTTAGCAGCAACTACTTTTGCACTTGTTTCTCTTTCAGATACAATGGGGATGTTGCCTTTCTCATCTCAGAAAGTATCTGCTCAAGAAAAAGATGCGTCTAAAAATGGTAAAATTGTAAAAGAGAATACAAAACCCGCACCAAAACCTGCGCCGAAGCCGGCACCAAAACCCGC
>NZ_JAKUXK010000007.1:0-17190 GCF_026782865.1 Streptococcus mitis | reverse complement strand
ACCATTCGAAACAACACAGCTCTAAAACGGGAACCAATTACTGAAGCCGAGTATGAAGGTTTTGGAACCATTCGAAACAACACAGCTCTAAAACTTAAGGTTTCAACAGCTACTTTTGAACGTTGTTTTGGAACCATTCGAAACAACACAGCTCTAAAACTTCATCTGATTGTATTTCTGTAAATAGTGAGTTTTGGAACCATTCGAAACAACACAGCTCTAAAACGCACCAGACAAAAAAACACTCAAAGAGTTAGTTTTGGAACCATTCGAAACAACACAGCTCTAAAACTATTTCCTGCTTCTCTGGTATTGTAGTGCAGTTTTGGAACCATTCGAAACAACACAGCTCTAAAACCTCGTAGAAAAAATTTCCTCACGAAATTTCGTAATCGCGCCATTCGTCCCAGCCAGACTTCAGCTCGTCAGGTTCCAATTGTTACTCTTATTATACCATATTTTCAGGGTTCAAGAAATAGTCTTGATCCAGCACAAACTGCGGAAAATCATAGACTTTTCGAGGTTCGACAAATAAAACCCTTAGTTGATTGAGTTGGATATACTCTATCAGATTTACTAACTCATCCTTTGATAGATAGGCGGATGCATTGATGAAAACAAGGAGTTTCTTTTTGGAAAGATATTTAAAAACCTGTATGATTTCAAGCATCTTTTCAAAAGGTGTATCGCTCAGAGTTTCAACTTTAACACCTAGTGCGTCAATTAATTCTAAAATAGTGATTTCATCGTACTCTAAGTCTAGTTCATTTTCTAAGCACTCAAATGCCAGCAATTCTGTAATCGTAGCAACCAATTTTTCAATCATAGACTTGACTTCAGGCTTATCATTGAGTTGATTTTCAAGGTCAGCATGTATCAGCTTAAGCATGGCAGGTGAGTTGAGATTGTAGCCTAAGACATCCGTTATCACTAGTAACTCAGCATCTTTCAGAGCTTTTAAATTCCTATCAAACAACTTCAACTCCTCATCATCAGTATATTGGTAGAACTGCTTGACGATAGTTGAAAAGATAAACTGGTCTTCCAACACTAAAAAAGTTGCATTTTCAATAGCTATCGGTTCATCTAATAGCGGGAAATTAATCTTCATCTCTAGGCTCCTCTCCCAGAAAGACCAAGCGAGAGTCGGAATTTGCTACGCTGGTATTTCGCTCACCATTTAAGTATATCATGCGAGAAAACTGCTTTTCTGTGACGGTTAAGAGAGTAATGTTTCCTTTTTTAGGATTATGAGTTTTGAGCCGCTCAATCATGGCATTATTAGCAGAATTATTGAGCAAAAGTTTGCTGTAGATGGAGAATTGGTGCATGATAAATCCCTCATCTATGAGGAACTTCCGAAATTTCCGATAGGCCTTACGTTCCTCTACAGTATCAACCGGCATATCAAACATTAAAATCATACGCATATATCGATAACTCATATCCTAAACTCAGGAACTCCTTTCTCTGGTTGATTGAGGGATTGAATAACTTTCTTAGTATAGTCGCTGACGATATTCGTCAGATACATATCTTTACCATTGTAGTTAAAGGTATCTGAGAAAATAGTAAAAAGTTCTCGTTTGATTTTGACAAACGAACTACTTCGATTCTCATATACGATTTTGTCAATAATCGGACGAAAAGGTTCCATAATATCGCTAGCTAAGTTAAATTGATTGAACTGATTGGTATGTTTTAAACCAAATTGTGTCATACAGCCAGACAAAACAATCTCACGCGCAAACATACTCAAAATCAAGGTGTATCCGTAGTCTAAGGCGGCATTGACATCAGTATCCTGCTCACGACTAAAATCATTCCCAAACAAGGTGTTGAAATAAATACGAGCCGCATGTCCTTCACGGTTGCTCGGATCAAATAGATCTAAACCATGATAAAGATCAATGACTGACTGACTCTTTTCTAAAAAACCACAACTTCCCAGATAAAAAGCCTGATTGAGAATTTTTTGTGCAATAATTGTAGTCCAAACTTGTGCCTTATCCTCCTCTCTCCATGTTATTTGGCGAGAGAGTTGCAAGCTGGAATCGTGTCGACCATAATAGGGCATTAAGTATGCCGTTGGCAAGCGTTTATCATCACAAAAGATGACCAGAATATTTTCATCTACCAAGCGTTTGATTAGCATAGTGGAGAGAACGATATCCGTCGTCTCCAAAAGCAGGATGTCCACCTCGGATAGGTGGATCAACTCTGTCCGAGAGGCATCTTTAAAAATCAAGTGGTTGTTCTTGTAGGAGAGTTTAGAGTGCGTATTGACTATAACGGTTCTCCATCCCATCAGTCTTCTCCCAGTTTGCTTAAGTCAATCCGAGTCTCGTAGAGACCAGTGATGGATTGGTGGATGAGGGTGGTATCTAAAAATTGTGAATTTGGCTTATATCTTACACTTGATTGACTAATTTCAACACCAAGGAATTTAAAGGCTCCAGGAGCTCCAAATGAGGTGAGTTTCAAGAGCGAGATAAAGGATTCGCTTAACTGATAAATATCGTTATCGGCTTGCTCAAATGCTTGGTGTAATAATGACTCAACATTTGGTTTTTGGATGTATTTTTTAGATAAAGAAATGATTGTTGTTAGTAATTCTTTAAATTCATTTTGATGTGCTTCTACATACTGTTTATGAATTGGTTCACTAAATTTATTAATTCGCTGTGCGTGGTAAAGCAAAGCAGTGAAATGGTAAGGTAAAATCAATTCGTTACCTTTTTGCAACTCAATAGAGCTTGCTAATAATCTTCGTTGTCCACCATTGAACTCAAAGAGACTATACTTAGGTAGTTTTATAATAAGATTAGGATTGATATTTTTATATCCACATTCTTCAAGGTAGGCGATTGGATTTGCTTCAAATTTCTTTTTATCTTGAATGGTTATTCCAACCATCTCTTTGATTCTCTTTAATTTTTTAGTCTTTCCTTTTTCAATATCTGCTATAACAAGAACTGAATAAGCGATTGTAGGTCTTGCATAGCCACCATATTTTTCAGGTGATAAACCAGATTTGATAGGGATTAGTTTACTTGCGTCAACTACTTTTTTCTTGGACACAATATTGTTATCAAACAGACCACCATTTTGTCCAACGGTTTGTTCTTCTGTCTTCTTCACAATATTAACCTGCGGAAGTGATAGAACTTTTTTGATTATTGCGAAATCTTTTTCCTTATTCCAAGCGATTTCTCCAGTATCTTTGGAGTATTCGATATTTTCTCTTCTTACAATGGTTCCGTCTGCGTAATGTACCTCTTCTTTAAAGAAGTTCAACAGGTTTGAGTATAAGAAATACTTTTCAGTTGCTTTTTCAACTTCTTTAGGATCTTTGGATCTTGAGATGTAGCGCTTAAGATCGTACTTTTGATAGTCACCATAGACGAATTCAGGCTCTAGTTTAGGATATTTCTTAAGGATAGCCTTAGCCACTACTGCATTTAAGTAGGCATCATGCGCGTGGTGGTAGTCATTGATTTCCCGCACCTTGTATAACTCAAATTCTTTACGGAAGTTGGAAACAAGATTGGATTTTAAAGTGATGATTTTGACGGTACGGATTTTTTGCTTCTTCTCATTCACTTTTGTATTGAAGCGGGCATCTAAAATCTGTGCAACATGTTTTGTGATCTGTCGTGTTTCAACTAACTGACGTTTGATAAAGCCAACTTTATCAAGCTCATTTAGCCCGCCTCGCTCTCGCTCTGCTTTGGTTAGATTATTAAATTTACGTTCTGAAATCAATTTAGAATCCAATAACTGTTGCCAAAAAGCTTTCATCTTTTCAACTACTTCAAGACTAGGAACATTATCGGATTTCCCACGATTATCCTTTGAACTAGTCAAGACACGGTTATCAAGAGAATCATCCTTGATAAAGGCCTGTGGGATGATGTGGTCGATGTCATAGTTACTTAGTTGGTTGATTTCAAGAGGTTTCCCAGTATACATATCCCTCCCATTTTGGAGATAGTAGAGAAAGAGACGGTCGTTTTGGAGTTGAACATTATCTGTTGGATTTTCTTTTAGTATGTTTGAATCAAGTCCAGAAGCTAAATTTTTTAATGAATCTTCAATGCGCTTATATCTCTGTTGGGAATTCTTTTTCCCTCTGGCAGTAGTCTGATTTTCTCGTGCCATTTCAATCACAATGGACTCGGGAGCATGGCCCATAACTTTGACAAGTTCATCAACGATCTTGATACTTTGCAAAATTCCCTTTTTAATGGCAGGGCTTCCTGGAAGTTCTTGGACAACTTGCTTCACATCATCTGTCTTACCAACCACTTGTGCTTTTTTGATAATTTCCTTGAAAGAAAGTCCATCATCATTGATTAATTGCATAAAGTTACGGTTTATCTCACCGTCATCAATCAGGTAGTCAAGAATTGTATTCCCTGTTTCTTTATCACAGATACCGTTTATAAGCTTGGCAGATAATTTTCCCCAACCAGTATAATGTCGACGAGTCAGTGCCTTGATCACTTTTTCATCAAAGATAGAAGCATATTGAGCAAGGCGTTGCTTAATCATCTCACGATCTTCGAAGATTGTCAGAGTGTGAACGATATTTTCAAGAATTGCTTCATTTGTATCATCATCCATAAACTCTTTATCCTTGATAATTTTGAGTAAATCATGATAAGTAGAAAGACTAGCGTTAAATTGTTTTTCAATTCCTTTTAGTTCAATTCCATCGTAGCCATCAACATTGTGTAGATAATGAATGATGTCTTTTTCAGTTACTTTTCTTTTCTCTTTGAATAGTTGATTGACAATTTGCTTCTTCTGCCCACTATCAAGGAATTGATAGTCTCTCAATCCTTCTGCAATAAATTTTACTTTTGTTAATTCATTATAGACAGCAAATCTTTCATACAAGAGACTATGCTTAGGCAAAACTTTTTCTTCTGGGAGATACAAATCATAGTTAGTCATCTTATTGATGAAGTCTTCTGCAGAGCTTGCTTGATCAACAATTTCTTCAAAATTCCAAGGTCTGATTGCTTGGTCAGAATTTCGAGTAAGCCAAGCAAAATCACGATTGCCACGAGCCAATGGGCCAACGTAGTATGGAATGCGGAAGGTCAAGATTTTCTCAATCTTTTCTCTGTTTTCATTCAAAAATGGATAATGTTCTCCTTGACGACGGAGAATGGCATTCATCTCTTGAAGATGAATTTGGTGAGGAATAGAACCATTATCAAAGGTGCGTTGTTTTCTCAAAAAATCTTCACGTTCAATTTTATCAAGGAAATAATCTGCTCCTTCGAATTTAGAGAGAAGATTTTTGATATATTTGTAAAATGCTTCTTGAGTGGTTTTGCCATTGATATACCCAGCATACCCATCTTTAGATTGGTCAGAGAAAACTTCATCATATTTTTCTTGAAGATTGTTTTGGATGAATTGTTTTAAAGCCGCTAAGTCTTTTTGGTGGTTTTCATAGCGCTCAATCATAGATGCTGAAAGTGGAGCCTTGGTTGAAAGATCTTTAACAGTTAAGATACCTGATAGAAGAATGGCATCATAGAGTTTTTTAGCAACTAGAAAAAGATCTGCAAAGTCATCTCCAATTTGTCCGAGCAGGTTTTCTAAATCCTCATCATAGGTATCCTTAGAGAATTGTAGTGGGGCTTTTTCTTCCAAGTCAAAATGTTTTTTAAAATCGGCTTGATTTCCTACAATCAACTTGAGAAATTCTGAAAAGAGACCAGTGGATTTTTCATCAGGAAATAGTTTTAGAACGCGTTCTCTCTTGGCAGATTTACTAATTTTATCTGTAAAAATTGCTTCTACTTGTGCGTTTTGTCCGATAAGTGAACTTCCTTCAAAGGTGTTGTCGTAAATGCTTATAAACTCGCTAAAGATTTTTTGGATATCATTGTTTTTAATATCGAAAGATTCTTCATACAAAAAATGTCCGCGGTATTTAATCATATGAGCTAATGCTAGATAGATCAAGCGCAAGTCAGTTTTTTCTTTTGAGTCCGCCAGGTGTTTTTTCAAATGATAGATAGTTGGAAATTTCTTGTGATATTCTTTTTCTTCTACTAAGGTAGCAAAAATAGGGTATTTACTTCCTCTTTTATCCTCAGGAACTAAAAAGGAGTCATCTAATCGACGAAAGAAACTACTATCCACTTTGCTCATTTCCTTAGAAAAGATTTCTTGAAGATAGCGAAGACGATTTTTTCGACGAGTATAGCGACGGCGTGCTGTTCGTTTGAGACGTCTATCTTCAGCAGTAGTTCCTTCATCAAATAATAAAGCTCCAATTAGATTTTTCTTGATAAAGTGTTTATCAGTATTGCCTAGAACTTTCATCTTTTTCGATGGCACCTTATAATCATCCGTAATGACGGCCCAGCCGACGCTGTTTGTTCCGATATCAAGTCCGATAGAGTAAGGTTTGTTGCTCATTTAGGTTCCTCCTTTGGGTTATACTCTTTAAGTTCTTATTAGTAAACGCTAATATATTAACTTTAGCTAAATTATATATCTTTTGACTATTAAAATCAAGAAATTGTAAAACGTTTTCAATGTGTAAGTTTTTAATCTTATAAAATGAAGTGTTATTCTATTTTTATAACAATTTATTCTTGCAATTTTTAATAAAAAAGTATACAATAAAAGTGTTGGAACTATTCGAAACAACACAGCAAGTTAAAATAAGGCTTTGTCCGTACACAACTTGAAACAGTGCGCACCGATTCGGTGCTTTTTATTTTATTATACAAACTTATTGTGGCCGCATTTTTGTTAAAAAACAAATAATATCGTTGTACTTTCATAAAATATAAGTAGAGTAAGTAAGAAATACAGATTTCTTTTTAGATTATGGATGTTCTAAAGAATAGCAATATAAAATAAAAAGAACTGGGATAATTAACTATCCTAGTTCTTATTTTTACATGGAATATTCTTCTATTCCCCCTCAGATAACTCTTTCCCTAATTGGATGATGTAATCTTTCAAGTCATCTTTGACTTGTGGGTGCTTGAGGGCGTAGTCAATAGATGTTTTCATAAAGCCAAACTTATCCCCAACGTCGTAACGAGCTCCTGTGAATTCGCGGGCGAAAACACGTTGTGTTTTATTAAGTGTATCAATAGCGTCGGTAAGTTGGATTTCATTTCCAGCACCGGGAGCTTGATTTTCGAGGATTTCAAAAATTTCTGGTGTGAGCAGATAGCGTCCGATAATTGCCAAATCACTTGGAGCATCTTCTGGAGCCGGTTTTTCAACGAAAGTTTCGACACTGTAGAGACCATTAATCCCTTCACCCTGAGGAGCTATAACTCCATATGCTGAAACTTCTTCATGAGGGACAGGCATAACAGCAATTGTTGATGCGTGAGTCGACTCGTAATCATTCATCAATTGTTTTGTCAAAGGTACAGCGTTGTCATCTGTGATATCCATTAGGTCGTCACCCAGCATGACAACGAAGGGCTCATTCCCTACAAAAGCTTTGGCTTGTAAGACAGCATCTCCCAGACCACGAGGATGGCTTTGACGGATAAAGTGAAGGCGAATGCCAGTTGTTTCGTCTACCAATTTTAGCAAGTCATGTTTGCCTTTTTCTTTGAGGTTGTACTCAAGCTCAAAGTTTGAGTCAAAGTGGTCTTCAATAGAACGTTTTGATTTACCAGTGACAACCAGAATATCTTCAATACCTGATTTAAGAGCTTCTTCTACGATAAATTGGATAGTTGGTTTGTCTACAATTGGCAACATTTCTTTAGCAAGTGCTTTGGTTGCTGGTAAAAATCGAGTCCCGAGTCCAGCGGCAGGGATGACTGCCTTTCTAACTTTTGATGTCATAAGAATCCTTTCTCTAGAGGGTTAAGACCACTCATTTTCTGCTTTAAATTCATTGTTCATGATGTCATAAATGGCATCTTTGATATTGGTTCCGTGGTAGATAACTTGGTAAATGGCCTGTGTAATGGGCATATAGACTCCAAGTTCTTGCGCTAGTTCATAGGCTGCTCGAGTTGTTGAGATTCCTTCAATCACCATGCCCATATTGGCTTCGATATCAGCTAGGGATTCTCCACGACCAAGAGCATCTCCGGCTCTCCAGTTACGAGAGTGGATGGAGGTTCCCGTTACGATTAAGTCTCCTACACCAGACAAGCCACTATAGGTCAATGGACTGGCTCCGAGTGCTACCCCTAGGCGGGTAATTTCTGCCAAGCCTCGAGCGATGATGGCTGCCTTGGCATTGTCTCCAAACCCAAGACCGTGTAAGGCTCCAGCACCGACAGCGATAATGTTTTTAAGAGCACCAGCAGTTTCAACTCCGATAACATCCGTATTAGTATAAAGTCGGAAGTAGTGATTACTAAAGAGTTCTTGAACGTATTGAGCTGTTTGTAAGTCTTTAGAAGCAGCAGTGATTAAAGTCAGGTCACGCACAATGGTCTCTTCTGCATGACTAGGTCCTGAAACAACGACAATATCACTGCGGAGATGTTCAGGAATTTCTTCTTCAAGAATGGTTGATAATCGTTTATGGCTATCAGGTTCTAATCCCTTTGATGCGTGCATGATAATAGCCTTATGGTCCAAGGTTTTTGCAACTTGTTGGGCAACAAGTCGTGTCACTTTTGTTGGGACAACAAACAAAAGTGCATCTACATCTTTCAGTGCCTCTGATAAGTCGGTGTAGGCAATGATATTTTCATCTAGAACGACATCTTTAAAGTAGTGTTTGTTAGTATGATTGGTATTAATTTCATTGATTTGCTCGGACAGATTTCCCCAAATACGTACCTCGTGTCCATTGTCATTTAAGACTTGTGAAAGGGCAGTTCCCCAAGAACCAGGCCCCAAGACGGCGATGGTTTGTTTTTCCATATTCCCCTCCTTTATAACCTTCTTTTTACTATTTTACCATAAAAACCTTTATCATGCATTACTGTAGATGAAAGCGCACTAATTTGTATCAAGGAGACTTCTTTGACAAGTTCCCACTTTTTTGCTAGAATAACATCACACAAACAGAATGAGAAGGAGCTGACACATTGTCGCTCCCTTTTGTCTATTTTTTAAGGAGAAAGTATGCTGATTCAGAAAATAAAAACCTACAAGTGGCGGGCCTTGGCTTCGCTCCTGATGACAGGCTTGATGGTTGCTAGTTCACTTTTGCAACCGCGTTATCTGCAGGAAGTGTTAGACGCCCTCCTTGCTGGGAAATATGAAGCTATTTATAGTATTGGGGCTTGGTTGATTGGTGTGGTCGTGGTCGGTCTGGTTGCTGGTGGCCTCAATGTTGTCCTTGCAGCCTATATTGCCCAAGGAGTTTCATCCGACCTTCGAGAGGATGCCTTCCGTAAAATCCAAACCTTTTCTTATGCCAATATTGAACAATTTAATGCGGGAAATCTAGTCGTTCGAATGACAAATGATATCAACCAGATTCAGAACGTGGTCATGATGACCTTTCAAATTCTTTTCAGACTTCCCCTCTTGTTCATCGGTTCGTTTATCCTGGCGGTTCAAACCTTACCTTCTCTGTGGTGGGTGATTGTTCTCATGGTAGTCTTGATTTTTGGTTTGACTGCTGTCATGATGGGAATGATGGGACCTCGTTTTGCCAAGTTTCAAACCCTTCTTGAACGCATCAATGCCATTGCCAAGGAAAATCTGCGGGGTGTTCGAGTGGTCAAGTCCTTTGTCCAAGAAAAAGAGCAGTTTGCTAAGTTTACGGAGGTTTCAGACGAGCTACTCGGTCAAAATCTTTACATCGGTTATGCCTTTTCAGTAGTGGAACCTTTTATGATGTTGGTCGGTTATGGGGCGGTATTCCTCTCTATTTGGCTAGTTGCAGGGATGGTTCAGTCGGATCCGTCAGTTGTTGGCTCCATTGCTTCCTTTGTCAATTACCTAAGCCAGATTATCTTTACCATTGTCATGGTTGGATTTTTGGGAAATTCTGTCAGTCGTGCCATGATTTCTATGCGTCGTATTCGAGAAATTTTGGATGCAGAGCCAGCCATGACCTTCAAGGATGTCCCAGATGAAGAGTTGGTCGGCAGTCTTAGCTTTGAAAATGTGACCTTTACCTATCCAATGGATAAGGAACCGATGCTGAAAGATGTGAGCTTTACTATTGAACCTGGTCAGATGGTTGGTGTCGTTGGAGCGACTGGTGCAGGAAAATCAACCTTGGCTCAATTGATTCCACGTCTCTTTGACCCACAGGAAGGGGCTATCAAAATCGGAGGTAAGGATATTCGAGAAGTGAGTGAAGGGACCCTGCGTAAAACAGTTTCTATCGTTCTCCAACGTGCCATTCTCTTTAGTGGAACGATTGCAGATAACTTGAGACAGGGTAAGGGTGATGCCACTCTATTTGAAATGGAGCGAGCAGCCAACATTGCCCAAGCTAGTGAATTCATTCATCGTATGGAGAAAACCTTTGAAAGTCCAGTTGAGGAACGGGGAACCAACTTCTCTGGTGGGCAAAAGCAAAGGATGTCGATTGCGCGTGGGATTGTCAGCAATCCACGTATTCTGATTTTTGACGATTCGACCTCGGCCTTGGATGCCAAGTCAGAGCGTCTAGTGCAAGAAGCCTTGAATAAGGACTTGAAGGGAACAACAACCATTATCATCGCGCAAAAGATTAGCTCGGTTGTTCATGCAGATAAAATCTTGGTTCTAGATCAAGGACGATTGATTGGTCAAGGTACGCATGCAGACTTGGTTGCCAACAATGCCGTTTACCGTGAAATCTACGAAACACAGAAAGGAAAGGAGGAGTAAAATGAAGACAGTTCAATTTTTTTGGAATTATTTTAAAGTCTATAAGCTATCATTTGTAGTTGTTATCCTGATGATTGTTCTAGCAACTCTTGCCCAAGCCCTCTTTCCGGTATTTTCTGGACAAGCGGTGACGCAGTTAGCCAATTTAGTTCAAGCTTATCAAAATGGCGATCCAGAACTTGTTTGGCAAAGCCTATCAGGAATCATGGTCAATCTTGGCCTGCTAGTTTTGGTTCTCTTTATCTCCAGTGTCATATACATGTGTCTCATGACGCGCGTGATTGCAGAATCTACCAATGAGATGCGCAAAGGCCTCTTCGGTAAGCTTGCTCGCTTGACGGTTTCTTTCTTTGACCGCCGACAAGATGGCGATATCTTATCTCGTTTTACCAGTGATTTGGATAATATCCTCCAAGCCTTTAACGAAAGCTTGATTCAGGTCATGAGCAACATCGTTCTATACATTGGTCTGATTCTTGTCATGTTTTCGAGAAATGTGACGCTGGCCCTTATCACTATTGCCAGCACACCAGTGGCCTTCCTTATGCTGATTTTTATTGTAAAAATGGCACGCAAATACACCAACCTCCAGCAAAAAGAGGTAGGGAACCTCAACGCCTATATGGACGAGAGTATTTCAGGCCAAAAAGCCGTGATTGTGCAAGGAATTCAAGAGGATATGATGGCAGGATTTCTTGAACAAAATGAGCGCGTGCGCAAGGCGACCTTTAAAGGAAGAATGTTCTCAGGAATTCTTTTCCCTGTCATGAATGGCATGAGTCTGGTTAATACAGCCATCGTCATCTTTGCTGGTTCAGCTGTACTTTTGAATGATAAGTCTATTGAAACAAGCACAGCTCTAGGTTTGATTGTGATGTTTGCCCAATTTTCACAGCAGTACTACCAGCCTATTATCCAAGTTGCAGCTAGTTGGGGGAGTCTTCAGTTGGCCTTTACAGGTGCTGAACGGATTCAGGAAATGTTTGACGCAGAGGAAGAAATCCGACCTGAAAAGGCTCCAATCTTCACTAAGTTGCAAGAAGGTGTTGAAATTAGTCATATTGATTTTTCATACTTGCCTGATAAACCCATTTTGAAAGATGTCAGCATTTCTGCCCCTAAAGGCCAGATGACAGCAGTTGTTGGTCCGACAGGATCAGGGAAAACGACTATTATGAACCTCATCAATCGCTTCTATGATGTTGATGCTGGTGGTATTTATTTTGATGGGAAAGATATTCGTGACTATGATTTAGATAGTCTCAGAAGTAAGGTGGGAATTGTTTTGCAAGATTCGGTCTTGTTTAGTGGAACGATTCGAGACAATATCCGTTTCGGTGTGCCAGATGCTAGTCAAGAAATGGTTGAGGCAGCAGCCAAGGCAACCCACATTCATGACTATATCGAAAGCTTACCTGATAAGTACGATACTCTTATAGATGATGACCAGAGCATCTTCTCAACAGGACAGAAGCAATTGATTTCTATCGCTCGAACTCTGATGACAGATCCAGAAGTTCTCATTCTCGATGAAGCAACTTCAAACGTAGATACAGTGACAGAAAGCAAGATTCAGCATGCCATGGAGGCGGTTGTAGCAGGAAGAACAAGTTTCGTTATTGCCCACCGCTTGAAAACCATTCTCAATGCAGACCAGATTATTGTGCTTAAAGATGGAGAAGTCATTGAACGCGGTAACCACCATGAACTCTTGAAACTAGGTGGCTTCTATTCAGAACTTTATCACAATCAATTTGTCTTTGAATAAGAAAGAAGTTGTCCTATGTGGGCAGCTTTTTCTTGTTCATAAGAAATATTTATCACGGACTTAAAAAAAACATATTAGACGAAAGGCATTTTGAGTGATATGATAGGACTATCGTTATACTCAATGAAAATCAAAGAGTAAACTAGGAAGCTAGCCGCAAGCTGTACTTGAGTACGGTAAGGCGACGCTGACGTGGTTTGAAGAGATTTTCGAAGAGTATTAACATTCGAAAGGAGAGACATCATGCCTAGAACGGTTGTAGGAGTTGCTGCAAATCTATGTCCCGTAGACGCAGAAGGCAAAAATATTCATTCATCTGTATCTTGTAGATTCGCAGAGAGCATTCGTCAAGTCGGTGGTCTCCCTTTAGTCATTCCTGTTGGTGATGAGTCAGTTGTACGCGATTATGTAGAAATGATTGATAAATTGATTTTGACAGGCGGTCAAAATGTCCATCCTCAGTTTTATGGAGAGAAAAAGACCATCGAGAGCGATGATTACAATCTGGTCCGTGATGAATTTGAATTGGCCCTCTTGAAAGAAGCGCTTCGTCAGAATAAACCAATTATGGCAATCTGTCGCGGTGTCCAACTTGTCAATGTTGCCTTTGGGGGAACCCTTAATCAAGAAATCGAAGGTCACTGGCAAGGACTGCCTTTCGGAACATCTCACTCTATTGAGACAGTAGAAGGAAGCGTGGTGGCTAAGCTATTTGGAAAAGAAAGTCAGGTTAACTCTGTCCATCGTCAAAGCATTAAAGATTTGGCACCTAATTTCCGTGTAACCGCTATTGATCCAAGAGACCAGACCATCGAAGCGATTGAGTCTATCGACGAACACCGCATTATCGGTTTGCAGTGGCATCCAGAGTTTCTAGTTAATGAAGAAGATGGCAATTTAGAACTATTTGAGTATTTATTGAATGAACTGTAACGACTGGAACATCTGGTCGTTCTTTCTTTTATTTTTTCAAAATTTTTGGAATGTGGGATTTTTACGCAAACGTTTGAATTCTGATAAAAATTGGAGAAATTCGACAAAAAAACTTGAAAAAAACGAAGGTAAGCGTTATGATAGAAAAGAAGAAATATTGGAGGAATAACATGTCACATATTAAATTTGATTATTCAAAAGTCTTAGATAAATTTGTTGCACCACATGAAGTGGAATACATGCAATCACAAGTAACAGCAGCAGATGAATTGATCCGTAAAGGAACTGGTGCTGGTAGCGACTTCTTGGGATGGTTGGACCTTCCTGAAAACTACGACCGCGAAGAATTTGACCGCATCTTGAAAGCTGCTGAGCAAATCAAGTCAGACAGCGATGTTTTGGTTGTTATCGGTATCGGTGGATCTTACCTTGGTGCTAAAGCAGCAATCGACTTCTTGAACCACCACTTTGCGAACTTGCAAACAAAAGAAGAACGTAAGGCTCCACAAATCCTTTACGCAGGAAACTCAATCTCATCTACTTACCTTGCTGACTTGGTAGAGTACGTAGCTGATAAAGACTTCTCAGTAAACGTGATTTCTAAATCAGGTACAACAACTGAACCAGCTATTGCTTTCCGTGTCTTCAAAGAACTTTTGGTTAAGAAATACGGTCAAGAAGAAGCAAACAAACGTATCTATGCAACAACTGACCGCCAAAAAGGTGCTGTTAAGGTTGAAGCAGACGCTAACGGTTGGGAAACATTTGTTGTTCCAGATGATATCGGTGGACGCTTCTCAGTATTGACAGCCGTTGGTTTGCTTCCAATCGCAGCATCAGGAGCTGACATCAAAGCCCTTATGGAAGGTGCGAATGCAGCTCGCAAAGACTATACTTCAGATAAAATCTCTGAAAACGAAGCTTACCAATACGCAGCAGTTCGTAACATCCTTTACCGTAAAGGTTATGCAACTGAGATCTTGGTAAACTATGAGCCATCACTTCAATACTTCTCAGAGTGGTGGAAACAATTGGCTGGTGAATCAGAAGGAAAAGACCAAAAAGGTATCTACCCAACTTCAGCCAATTTCTCAACTGACTTGCACTCACTTGGTCAATTTATCCAAGAAGGAACTCGTATCATGTTTGAAACAGTTGTCCGTGTTGACAAACCTCGTAAAAATGTGATTATCCCTAGCTTGGAAGAAGACCTTGATGGACTTGGTTACCTTCAAGGAAAAGACGTTGACTTTGTAAACAAAAAAGCGACTGATGGTGTTCTTCTTGCCCACACAGATGGTGACGTACCAAACATGTACGTGACCCTTCCAGAGCAAGATGCCTTCACTCTTGGTTACACTATCTACTTCTTCGAATTGGCTATCGCTCTTTCAGGTTACTTGAATGCTATCAACCCATTTGACCAACCAGGTGTTGAAGCTTACAAACGTAACATGTTTGCCCTTCTTGGAAAACCAGGATTTGAAGAATTGAGCAAAGAACTTAACGCACGTCTATAATAGAAGAAAAGAGTGGTTTGTCCACTCTTTTTACTCTCTTTATCCATAGAAATTGGACTCAGCCAAGACTTGTGATATAATATAGAGAGCAAAAAGGCAGATGCCTAGAGACTTTATAGGAGAAACTATGTCAAAAGATATCCGCGTACGTTACGCACCAAGTCCAACAGGACTACTACACATCGGGAATGCCCGTACAGCATTGTTCAACTACCTTTACGCACGTCATCATGGTGGAACTTTTATCATTCGTATCGAAGATACTGACCGTAAACGTCATGTCGAGGATGGTGAACGTTCACAGCTTGAAAACCTTCGCTGGTTAGGTATGGATTGGGATGAAAGCCCAGAAACACATGAAAATTACCGCCAGTCTGAGCGTTTGGACTTGTATCAAAAATACATCGACCAACTGTTAGCTGAAGGAAAAGCCTATAAATCTTACGTTACAGAAGAAGAGTTGGCAGCTGAACGCGAACGCCAAGAAGCAGCTGGTGAAACACCACGCTACATCAATGAATACCTTGGTATGAGTGAAGAAGAAAAAGCAGCTTACATCGCAGAACGCGAAGCAGCAGGAATTATCCCCACTGTTCGCTTGGCTGTCAATGAGTCAGGTATCTACAAGTGGCATGATATGGTCAAAGGTGATATCGAATTTGAAGGTGGCAATATCGGTGGTGACTGGGTTATCCAAAAGAAAGATGGTTACCCAACTTACAACTTTGCCGTTGTCATCGATGACTATGATATGCAAATCTCCCATGTTATCCGTGGGGATGACCACATTGCTAATACACCAAAACAGCTTATGGTCTATGAAGCCCTTGGTTGGGAAGCTCCAGAGTTTGGTCACATGACCTTGATTATCAACTCTGAAACTGGGAAAAAATTGTCTAAACGCGATACCAACACCCTTCAGTTTATCGAAGACTACCGTAAAAAAGGTTATTTACCAGAAGCAGTCTTTAACTTTATTGCTCTTCTTGGTTGGAACCCAGGTGGCGAAGATGAAATCTTCTCTCGTGAAGAACTCATTAAACTTTTCGATGAAAACCGCCTGAGCAAGTCTCCAGCAGCCTTTGACCAGAAAAAACTCGACTGGATGAGCAATGATTATATCAAGAATGCAGACCTAGAAACTATCTTTGAAATGGCAAAACCATTTTTAGAGGAAGCAGGCCGTTTAACTGACAAGGCTGAAAAATTAGTTGAGCTCTATAAACCACAAATGAAATCAGTAGATGAGATTATCCCATTGACAAATCTCTTCTTCTCAGATTTCCCAGAATTGACAGAAGCAGAACGCGAAGTCATGGCGGGGGAAACAGTCCCAACAGTTCTTGAAGCCTTCAAAGCAAAACTTGAGGCGATGACAGATGATGAATTTGTAACAGAGAATATCTTCCCACAAATCAAAGCTGTTCAAAAAGAAACAGGTATTAAAGGGAAAAATCTTTTCATGCCTATTCGTATCGCTGTTTCAGGTGAAATGCATGGACCAGAATTACCAGATACGATCTTCTTGTTAGGTCGCGAAAAATCAATCCAACATATCGAAAACATGCTAAAAGAAATCTCTAAATAAAAAGGATGCAACAATGGACATCTGGGAAAAGATGTACGAAGAAGCACAGAAACTATACAATCCACATGAAGTATCTGATTTTGTTTATGCGAATCATGTTGTAGCTGCAGTAGAAGCAGAAGATGGACAAATATTTACAGGATTCTGTATGGAGGGAACCTGTGGTGTTTTCCATCTCTGCGCAGAGCGGGTAGCACTCTTTAATATGTATCAATTCTCAGGACAAACTAAGGTTAAGAAAATATTAGCCTTTCGAGATAAACCACCTTATGGTGGAAGTTCCGGTATGCCTTGTGGCGCTTGCAGAGAATTCCTCTTGGAGTTGAACACTGAAAATAAGGATGCAGAATTTATGATGGACTACGATACAAGAAAGACGGTGAAAGTCGCAGAACTAATCCCCTATTGGTGGGGAGAAGAACGTGCTTCTAAGTTTAATAATCAATAGAAGAGTCAGTATAATTCTGGCTCTTTTTACTTAATTTGAAAAAAACAGAAAAAAGTAGTTGACAAAGTTAGAAAAGTGGGTATAATAGTAAGAGTTGAAAATAACAGCTCTGGTCCGTTGGTCAAGGGGTTAAGAC
>NZ_JAKUXK010000005.1:52943-174566 GCF_026782865.1 Streptococcus mitis | reverse complement strand
CCCCTGTGAGATATGGAAGTCGCTTAGCTTTAGGGAGTTTAGCTCAGCTGGGAGAGCATCTGCCTTACAAGCAGAGGGTCAGCGGTTCGATCCCGTTAACTCCCATAGGTCCCGTAGTGTAGCGGTTATCACGTCGCCCTGTCACGGCGAAGATCGCGGGTTCGATTCCCGTCGGGACCGTTTAAGATAACGGAAGTTATTTTAGACTCGTTAGCTCAGTTGGTAGAGCAATTGACTTTTAATCAATGGGTCACTGGTTCGAGCCCAGTACGGGTCATATATGCGGGTTTGGCGGAATTGGCAGACGCACCAGATTTAGGATCTGGCGCTTAACGGCGTGGGGGTTCAAGTCCCTTAACCCGCATTAAGAAATAATAAATGAGCCGGCTTAGCTCAGTTGGTAGAGCATCTGATTTGTAATCAGAGGGTCGCGTGTTCAAGTCATGTAGCCGGCATTTTTGGATAGAAGAAAACAGTGCGAACGTAGTTCAGTGGTAGAACACCACCTTGCCAAGGTGGGGGTCGCGGGTTCGAATCCCGTCGTTCGCTTAGAGAGGCCGGGGTGGCGGAACTGGCAGACGCACAGGACTTAAAATCCTGCGATTGGTAACGATCGTACCGGTTCGATTCCGGTCCTCGGCATAATATAATGAGCACCCTTAGCTCAACTGGATAGAGTACCTGACTACGAATCAGGCGGTTAGAGGTTCGACTCCTCTAGGGTGCATTTTTCTTTTTAACTCGGGAAGTAGCTCAGCTTGGTAGAGTACTTGGTTTGGGACCAAGGTGTCGCAGGTTCGAATCCTGTCTTCCCGATTCATTACAGAGATACGTAATCGTATCTATTTTTTGTTTTAACTTGATATTATATACATTAAGAGAGAATCAGTTTGCTTCTCTCTTTTTTAATTGGCTCTTTGTCAACTGTAGTGGGTTGAAGAAAAGTTAAGATCGAGAAAGGACAAAATTTATCCTTCCTTTTTTGATGTTTAGAGCGATAAAAATCCGTTTTTTGAAGTTTTCAAAGTTTCGAAAAGCAAAGGCATTTCGCTTGATAAGTTTGATAAGATTATTGGTCGCTTCCAGTTTAGCGATGATTTCTTTATGTGCAATCCGATTAATAACACCGATAATTTGATATTAGTATCTTCAATGACAAGCATTTTCGTGATAAAATGTAATAGTTTCATATGAATCTTTCTAATGACTTGTTTTGTCGCTTTTCATTATAGATTTTTTGGGACTTTTTTCTACACCAAAATAAGCTCCATAATATCCACAGGGGATTTATCCACTACAAGTATTATAGAGTCATTTGTTAAAAGTAGCAGTCTTTAAGGAAAGATACTAGCTATATATTTTTTCTAAGTATGGTAAAATAGTAGGAGAATAATGTGAGGAAAATGAATGTCAAATAGTTTTGAAATTTTGATGAATCAATTGGGGATGCCTGCTGAAATGAGACAAGCTCCTGCTTTAGCACAGGCCGATATTGAGCGAGTTGTGGTTCATAAAATTAGTAAGGTATGGGAATTTCATTTCGTATTTTCTAATATTTTACCGGTTGAAATCTTTTTAGAAATAAAGAAAGGTTTGAGCGAAGAATTTTCTAAGACAGGCAATAAAGCTATTTTCGAAATCAAGGTTCTGTCTCAAGAATTTTCAAACCAACTTTTGCAGTCCTACTATAGGGAGGCTTTCTCTGAGGGGCCATGTGCTAGTCAAGGTTTTAAGTCCCTTTATCAGAATTTGCGAGTTCGTGCTGAGGGCAATCAACTCTTGATTGAAGGCTCTGAGGCGATTGATAAGGAACATTTTAAGAAGAATCATCTTCCTAATTTAGCTAAACAACTTGAAAAATTCGGCTTTCCTACTTTTAACTGTCAAGTAGAGAAAAATGATGTGCTGACCCAAGAACAGGAAGAAGCCTTTCATGCTGAAAATGAGCAGATTGTTCAAGCGGCCAATGAGGAAGCGCTCCGTGCTATGGAGCAACTGGAACAGATGGCACCTCCTCCAGCGGAAGAGAAACCAGCCTTTGATTTTCAGGCCAAAAAGGCTGCGGCTAAGCCAAAGCTAGATAAGGCGGAGATTACTCCTATGATCGAAGTGACGACGGAGGAAAATCGTCTGGTCTTTGAAGGGGTTGTTTTTGATGTGGAGCAAAAAGTGACCAGAACAGGGCGTGTTTTGATCAACTTTAAAATGACGGACTACACTTCAAGTTTTTCGATGCAAAAGTGGGTTAAGAATGAGGAAGAGGCTCAGAAATTTGATCTAATCAAGAAAAATTCTTGGCTCCGAGTGCGTGGGAATGTGGAGATGAATAACTTCACACGCGATTTGACTATGAATGTGCAGGATGTGCAGGAAGTTGTTCACTATGAGCGGAAGGATTTGATGCCAGAAGGTGAGCGCCGGGTTGAGTTTCATGCTCATACTAACATGTCGACTATGGATGCTCTACCAGAGGTTGAAGAAATCGTTGCGACAGCTGCTAAGTGGGGACACAAGGCTGTTGCCATCACGGACCACGGGAATGTCCAGTCCTTCCCACACGGCTATAAGGCGGCTAAGAAAGCGGGGATCCAGCTGATCTATGGTATGGAAGCCAATATCGTGGAGGACCGCGTTCCTATCGTTTATAACGAAGTGGAGATGGACTTGTCAGAAGCAACCTATGTGGTCTTTGACGTGGAAACGACGGGGCTATCAGCCATCTATAATGACTTGATTCAGGTTGCGGCTTCTAAGATGTACAAGGGCAATGTTATTGCTGAATTTGATGAATTTATCAATCCTGGACATCCCTTGTCAGCCTTTACTACTGAGTTGACTGGTATTACAGATGATCATGTAAAAAATGCCAAACCACTGGAACAAGTTTTGCAAGAATTCCAAGAATTTTGTAAAGACACGGTACTAGTTGCCCACAATGCGACCTTTGACGTTGGCTTTATGAATGCCAATTATGAGCGTCATGGTCTGCCAAAGATTAGTCAGCCAGTTATTGATACGCTGGAGTTTGCTAGAAATCTCTACCCTGAGTATAAACGTCATGGTTTGGGCCCTTTGACTAAGCGTTTCGGTGTGGCACTGGAACACCATCACATGGCCAACTACGATGCGGAAGCTACAGGTCGCCTGCTCTTTATTTTTATCAAAGAAGTAGCAGAAAAACATAGTGTGACCGATCTAGCTAGACTCAACATTGATTTGATTAGTCCAGATTCTTATAAAAAAGCTCGGATTAAACATGCGACCATTTATGTCAAGAATCAGGTAGGTTTAAAAAATATCTTTAAGCTAGTTTCTTTGTCCAATACTAAGTACTTTGAAGGAGTGCCTCGGATTCCGAGAACAGTTCTAGATGCCCATCGGGAAGGTTTGATTTTAGGTTCAGCTTGCTCTGAAGGTGAAGTTTTTGATGCAGTCGTTTCCCAAGGTGTGGATGCGGCGGTTGAGGTGGCCAAGTATTATGACTTTATCGAGGTCATGCCACCAGCTATCTATGCTCCCTTGATTGCCAAGGAGCAGGTCAAGGATATGGAAGAACTCCAGACCATTATCAAAAGTTTGATAGAAGTTGGAGACCGTCTTGGTAAGCCCGTTCTGGCTACGGGAAATGTCCACTATATCGAACCGGAAGAAGAAATTTATCGTGAAATTATCGTCCGTAGTTTAGGACAGGGGGCTATGATTAACCGGACTATTGGTCATGGCGAACATGCCCAACCAGCACCACTTCCCAAGGCTCATTTTAGAACGACCAATGAAATGTTGGATGAATTTGCCTTCCTGGGAGAGGAACTGGCACGTAAATTGGTTATTGAAAATCCCAATGCTTTGGCAGATATCTTTGAACCTGTTGAGGTTGTTAAGGGGGACTTGTATACGCCTTTCATCGACAAGGCTGAAGAAACAGTTGCCGAGTTGACCTATAAGAAGGCCTTTGAGATTTATGGAAATCCGCTGCCAGATATCGTTGATTTGCGGATTGAAAAAGAACTAACCTCTATTCTGGGGAATGGATTTGCTGTGATTTATCTGGCTTCCCAGATGCTGGTACAACGTTCCAATGAACGGGGCTACTTGGTTGGTTCTCGTGGGTCTGTCGGATCTAGTTTCGTTGCGACCATGATTGGGATTACAGAGGTCAATCCTCTTTCTCCTCACTATGTCTGTGGTCAGTGTCAGTACAGTGAATTTATCACAGATGGTTCGTACGGTTCAGGATTTGATATGCCCAATAAGGACTGTCCAAACTGTGGTCATAAACTCAGCAAAAACGGACAGGATATTCCTTTCGAGACCTTCCTTGGTTTTGATGGGGATAAGGTTCCTGATATTGACTTGAACTTCTCGGGAGAAGACCAGCCTAGCGCCCACTTGGATGTGCGTGATATCTTTGGTGAGGAATATGCCTTCCGTGCAGGAACGGTTGGTACGGTGGCTGCCAAGACTGCCTATGGCTTTGTCAAGGGTTACGAGCGAGATTATGGGAAGTTTTATCGTGATGCAGAGGTGGAACGTCTTGCTCAAGGCGCTGCCGGTGTCAAGCGTACAACAGGACAACACCCCGGGGGAATCGTTGTTATTCCTAACTACATGGATGTCTACGACTTTACGCCTGTCCAGTATCCAGCGGATGATGTGACGGCTGAATGGCAGACCACTCACTTTAACTTCCATGATATCGACGAGAACGTCCTCAAACTCGATGTACTGGGGCATGATGATCCGACCATGATTCGAAAACTCCAAGACTTGTCTGGGATTGACCCTAATGAAATTCCTATGGATGACGAAGGCGTGATGGCACTCTTTTCTGGGACTGATGTGTTAGGGGTAACACCTGAGCAAATCGGGACGCCTACGGGAATGTTGGGGATTCCAGAGTTTGGAACCAACTTTGTCCGAGGCATGGTCGATGAAACCCATCCGACAACTTTTGCGGAGTTGCTTCAGTTGTCAGGGTTGTCCCACGGTACTGACGTTTGGCTTGGCAATGCCCAAGATTTGATTAAACAAGGGATTGCGGATCTATCAACCGTTATCGGTTGTCGAGACGACATCATGGTTTACCTCATGCATGCTGGTCTCGAGCCTAAGATGGCCTTTACCATCATGGAACGGGTACGTAAGGGATTGTGGCTCAAGATTTCCGAAGAGGAACGCAATGGCTATATCGAAGCCATGAAGGCTAATAAGGTACCAGAGTGGTATATCGAGTCCTGTGGGAAAATTAAGTATATGTTCCCCAAAGCCCATGCGGCAGCCTACGTTATGATGGCCTTGCGTGTAGCTTACTTCAAGGTTCATCATCCCATTTATTACTACTGTGCTTACTTCTCCATTCGTGCTAAGGCTTTTGATATCAAGACCATGGGTGCGGGCTTGGATGCTATCAAACGCAGAATGGAAGAAATCGCTGAAAAACGGAAGAATAATGAAGCCTCTAATGTGGAGATTGACCTCTATACAACTCTTGAGATTGTCAATGAGATGTGGGAACGAGGTTTCAAGTTTGGCAAACTCGATCTCTACCGTAGTCAGGCGACAGAGTTCCTCATCGATGGGGATACCCTCATTCCGCCATTTGTGGCAATGGATGGTCTGGGAGAGAACGTTGCTAAGCAGTTGGTACGAGCGCGTGAAGAGGGAGAATTCCTCTCTAAAACAGAACTACGCAAACGTGGTGGACTCTCATCAACATTGGTTGAAAAGATGGATGAAATGGGTATTCTTGGAAATATGCCAGAGGATAACCAGCTGAGTTTGTTTGATGAGTTGTTTTAAGGTCTTGGAGGAAAAAAGATGAAACTAAGAATTTTTGCGGAAGATAAGCCGGCTGAGAAGGTATTTGAATATCAGCTAGAACTTGCTGATCAGACAATTCTTCTATCAACAGCACTCTTGTCAGGTGCTATTGCTTTAGCAGGATTATTCTCTGCTTTGAAAGAAAAATAAAAATAGAAAAGAGAAAACAACATGGTTTTACCAAATTTTAAAGAAAATCTAGAAAAATATGCGAAATTATTGGTTGCGAACGGAATCAACGTGCAACCTGGTCACACTTTGGCTCTCTCTATCGATGTGGAGCAACGTGAGTTGGCTCACTTAATCGTCAAAGAAGCTTATGCTTTGGGTGCGCATGAGGTTATTGTTCAGTGGACAGATGATGTGATTAACCGTGAGAAATTCCTCCATGCGCCGATGGAGCGTCTGGACAATGTGCCAGAATACAAGATTGCTGAGATGAACTATCTTTTGGAGAACAAGGCTAGCCGTCTCGGAGTTCGTTCTTCTGATCCAGGTGCCTTGAACGGAGTAGATGCTGACAAGCTATCAGCTTCTGCTAAAGCTATGGGACTTGCTATGAAGCCAATGCGTATCGCAACTCAATCCAACAAGGTTAGTTGGACTGTAGCAGCCGCTGCTGGACTTGAGTGGGCCAAGAAAGTCTTTCCAAATGCTGCGAGCGATGAAGAAGCAGTCGATCTCCTTTGGGACCAAATCTTCAAAACTTGCCGTGTCTACGAAGAAGATCCTGTTAAGGCTTGGGAAGAGCATGCAGCTATCCTCAAGAGCAAGGCCGATATGCTTAATAAAGAGCAATTTTCAGCACTTCACTACACAGCGCCAGGGACAGATTTGACACTTGGTTTGCCAAAGAACCACGTTTGGGAATCAGCTGGTGCTATCAATGCACAGGGTGAAGGATTCTTGCCAAATATGCCGACTGAGGAAGTCTTCACAGCACCTGATTTTCGTCGCGCAGATGGTTATGTCACTTCTACAAAACCGCTTAGCTATAATGGAAATATCATCGAGGGAATTAAAGTAACCTTCAAGGATGGACAAATCGTGGATATTTCAGCTGAGAAGGGTGATCAGGTCATGAAGGACCTCGTCTTTGAAAATGCGGGTGCGCGTGCCTTGGGTGAATGTGCCTTGGTACCAGATCCAAGCCCAATTTCTCAGTCAGGCATTACCTTCTTTAACACCCTTTTCGATGAGAATGCTTCAAACCACTTGGCTATCGGTGCAGCCTATGCGACTAGCGTCGTTGGTGGCGCAGATATGAGCGAAGAAGAACTTGAAGCTGCAGGTCTCAACCGTTCAGATGTTCACGTAGACTTTATGATTGGTTCTAACCAAATGGATATCGATGGTATCCGTGAGGATGGGACACGTGTACCACTCTTCCGTAACGGAGATTGGGCAAATTAAGGAGATAATATGTTAGGAAGTATGTTCGTTGGTCTCCTAGTGGGATTTTTAGCAGGTACTCTGACCAATCGTGGAGAGCGAATGGGATGTTTTGGAAAAATGTTTCTCGGATGGATTGGTGCCTTTATAGGCCATTTGCTTTTTGGGACTTGGGGACCGATAATAGCAGGAACTGCCATTATTCCGGCAGTACTAGGTTCCATGATTGTCTTAGCGATTTTCTGGAGACGAGGAAGTTAATTTCTTAAATCTGATACTCAATGAAAATCAAAGAGCAAACTAGGAAACTAGCCGCAGGCTGTACTTGAGTACGGCAAGGCGACGTTGACGCGGTTTGAAGAGATTTTTGAAGAGTATGAAACGAAAAGGAGGTTGGTCATTGTACCAGCCTCCTTTTGAGTATGATATAATAGTTCTATGAGATTAGATAAATTTTTAGTGGCCTGCGCTGTGGGGAGTCGGACTGAGGTCAAAAACTTGCTCAAGGCTGGGCGCGTGACGGTAAATGGTAAAAAAGAAAAGTCGGCTAAATTGCAGATTGATGAAGAAAGAGATGAGATTCACTTTGATGGGCAAGTACTGGAGTATGAAGAGTTTGTCTACTACATGATGAACAAGCCCAAAGGGGTTATTTCAGCGACTGAGGATCCCAAACACAGAACCGTTCTGGACTTATTGGATGATATTGCTCGGAGCAAGGAAGTTTTCCCGGTAGGACGCTTGGATATTGATACACATGGTCTTCTACTCTTGACCAATGATGGACAGCTTGCCCATGCTCTTCTTTCACCCAAGCGTCATGTGGATAAGACCTATCTGGCCCAGGTCAAGGGAATCATGACCCAAGAAGACGTAGAGACATTTGCCAAGGGAATTCCTCTTAAGGATTTTACCTGTCAGCCCGCTAAACTGGAGATTGTGTCCATAGATACAGAAAAAAATCAAAGCCAAATCCGTGTGACCATTGCAGAAGGGAAGTTTCATCAGGTCAAGCGTATGGTGGGCTACTGTGGCAAGGAAGTGGTGGACTTGCAACGTTTGACTATGGGAACTCTAGTATTGGATGAGAACTTGCAGCGAGGAGAATGGCGTCGTTTGACCAAGAAAGAATTAGAGGTTCTCCTTGCAAGTATTGCTTAGTTTGGTTTATATTCGAAAAAGGTGAGGGAGAATGTCCTTGCCTTTTATGTTTTTCAGTTGCTTCCTTTTTGAAAAGCGTTATAATAGACTGTAGAATAAAAGGAGGAATCTATGAACGCGATTCAAGAATCATTTACAGATAAACTATTTGCCAACTATGAAGCAAATGTAAAATACCAAGCGATTGAAAATGCTGCCAGCCACAACGGAATTTTTGCAGCCCTAGAACGTCGTCAGAGCCATGTAGACAATACACCTGTTTTCTCATTGGATTTGACTAAGGACAAGGTAACCAACCAGAAAGCGTCTGGTCGTTGCTGGATGTTTGCAGCTCTCAACACCTTCCGCCACAAGCTCATCTCACAATACAAACTAGAAAATTTTGAGTTATCACAGGCCCACACCTTCTTCTGGGACAAGTATGAGAAATCAAACTGGTTCTTGGAGCAAGTCATTGCGACTGCAGACCAAGACTTGACGAGTCGTAAGGTTAAATTCCTACTTCAAACTCCACAACAAGATGGCGGTCAGTGGGATATGGTCGTTTCTCTCTTTGAGAAATACGGTGTCGTGCCCAAGTCAGTTTACCCTGAGTCTGTTTCATCTAGCAGCAGCCGTGAGCTAAATGCAATCCTTAATAAATTACTTCGTCAAGATGCTCAAATCTTGCGTGACTTGCTTGCTTCTGGCGCAGACCAAGCGACTGTTCAAGCTAAGAAAGAAGACCTCTTGCAAGAAATCTTTAACTTCCTTGCTATGTCTTTAGGACTTCCACCACGTAAATTTGACTTTGCTTATCGCGATAAAGATAACAACTACCAAAGTGAAAAGGGCATTACACCACCAGAATTTTACAAGAAATATGTCAATCTTCCGCTAGAAGACTATGTTTCTGTTATCAACGCACCAACTGCTGACAAGCCTTACGGCCAATCTTACACAGTTGAAATGTTAGGAAATGTGGTTGGTAGCCGTGAGGTTCGTTACATCAACGTACCTATGGAACGCTTGAAAGAATTGGCGATTGCTCAAATGCAAGCAGGTGAGACTGTTTGGTTTGGTTCAGATGTCGGTCAGCTCAGCAACCGCAAAGCTGGAATCCTTGCGACAGATGTTTATGACTTCGAATCAAGCATGGACATTCAATTCACTCAAGACAAGGCTGGACGTCTGGACTACAGCGAAAGCTTGATGACCCACGCCATGGTCTTGACAGGTGTTGATTTGGATGAAAATGGTAAGTCAACCAAGTGGAAGGTTGAAAACTCATGGGGAGACAAGGTCGGTACAGATGGTTATTTTGTTGCCTCAGACGCTTGGATGGACGAATACACTTACCAAATCGTTGTTCGCAAAGAATTGTTAACAACCGAAGAACAAGCTGCCTATGAAGCAGAACCAATTGTGCTTGCACCATGGGATCCAATGGGAGCTTTGGCTGAATAAAAGCATAGAAAAAAGGAATCAGGTTTAGAACCTGGTTCCTTTTAAGTTGCTTGATTACATGATACCGAAGAAACGAGCTGCGATACCTACTGCAAAGAGTGCAAGGATGATTGAGATAGGTGATACTTTTTTCTTAAGCAACCACATGCAAAGGAAAGTAAGGAGAAGTCCCATCAATCCTGGAATCAATGAGTTCAACTGACCTTGAAGGGTTTGTGGTTGAATCTTATCTAGGCTCAATCCACCAAGTGCTTGACCAAGGATACCTTTCAATTCAGCACCTGATACAGGACCTTCTGGGAAGTTGATGTAGGCACCTTCAGCCAATTGTTTACCAGGAAGGTTAACTGTGAAGTTGATAGATACCCAACGTTGTACAAGGACGGCAAGGATGAACATACCAAGGATAGAAGCACCTTTAGTGATGTCTTTCAAAATACCACCAGACATGTCTTTAGTGATTTCAGATCCAGCCTTGTAACCAAACTCTTGTGTGTACCATAGGAAGGCCATACGGATAGCATTCCATCCGAAGAAGAAGAGAAGTGGACCAACCAAGTTACCAGATGCAGCAAGTGATGCACCAAGAGCTCCAAGGATAGGACGAACTGTAAACCAGAATACTGGATCACCGATACCAGCAAGAGGTCCCATCATACCGATTTTAACCCCTTGGATAGCAGCGTCGTCGATTTCAACACCGTTAGCACGTTCTTCTTCAAGTGCAAGAGTAACCCCCATGATTGGAGCAGCTACGTATGGGTGAGTGTTGAAGAACTCAAGGTGACGCTCAAGTGCAGCAGCTTGGTCTTCTTTAGTAGTGTACAATTTTTTGATAGCTGGGATCAATGAATAAGCCCAACCCAAGTTTTGCATACGCTCGTAGTTCCAAGAACCTTGAAGGAACTGTGAACGCCACCAAACTTTTTTACGATCTGATTTTGATAATTGAAGTTTTTCAGTCATGATTGTTCCCCTTTCTAGTAGTCTTCTAGGATATCACCGATTGGGTCGTTAGAAGTCGCAGCTCCACCGCCACCGTTACCACCTTGTTTTGAAAGGTTAAGGTAGATGAAAGCAAGGGCAACACCGACTACACCAAGGGCAATCAAAGTCAATTGAGAAATGGCAGCAAAGGCAAAACCGATTGCGAAGAATGGCCATACTTCACGAGTTGCCATCATGTTGATAACCATAGCGTAACCAACGGCAACGACCATAGCACCACCGACAGCCATACCACCGTTCAACCAGTCTGGCATCAATTTAAGAGCATCTTGAACGGCAGAAGCTGGGATAGCGATAAGGAAGGCTGCAGGGATAGCAATACGAAGACCTTGAAGAAGAAGTGCGATAAAGTGAGCACGTTCAACAGCCGCAATATTTCCTTCTTTAGCAGCAGCATCTGCAGTGTGAACCAAACCAACTGAGATTGTACGAACAATCATAGTCAAGAAAAGTCCAGCTACGGCAAGAGGGATAGCTGTTGCTGTTGCAACGGCGATACCTTCAGTAGTAAAGTTACCACCTTTGATCAAGATGATTGCTGCGGCAACAGATGCAAGAGCAGCGTCAGGAGCTACGGCAGCTCCGATATTTGCCCAACCAAGGGCGATCATTTGAAGTGATCCACCAAGCATAACACCTGCTTCGAGGTTACCAGTTGCAAGTCCGATAAGGGTACATGCAACGATTGGTTGATGGAATTGGAATTGGTCGAGGATACCTTCAAGACCTGCAAGGAAGGCAACAACTACAACCAAGACAGCAGAAATAATTGAAATATCTGACATGGTTTTATTCCTTTTCTATTTAATGATAATAAAGTGAAAAATTTTCTTAGAATTCTTCGATAGTTACTGATGTCTATTATTGAACGTTGGCTTTGCTAATCAAGTCAAACAAATCTTTTTTAGTGTCGTTTGGTACTTTACGTACGTCAAATTCAACACCGAGGTCACGCATTTTTTCAAATGTAGCAACGTCTTCTTTGTCCATAGACAAAACGTTGTTGATCATTGTTTTACCAGTTGAGTGAGCCATTGATCCGACGTTAAGAGTCTTGATTGGCACGCCACCTTCAATTGCACGAAGAGCATCTTGAGGTGTTTCAAACAAGATAAGGGCATGTGTTTCTCCAAAACGTGGGTCTTTTGAAACCTCAATCAATTTTTGGATTGGTACAACATTGGCTCTTACTCCATTAGGAGCTGCTTGTTTAATCAATTCTTTACGAAGGTCGTCGTTGGCAACGTTATCTGAAGCAACGATGATACGATCTGCTTTTGAATCTGGAGTCCAAGCAGTTGCAACCTGACCGTGAAGTAAACGAGTGTCTAGACGGGCAAGATTGATTTTCAGTTTACCGTCACCGATAACAGTTCCTTCTGGGATAGCAGCTTGGGCAACTGGAGCAGCTGCAGCACTTGCAACTTCTTCAACTGGATTTAACTCTTCTGGAAGAGCTTTGATGCCATCTTTGGCTTCTTTGATAATATTCGCAGCGACTTTTTCCACACCTGCTGTAGCGTCCATGAGGCGCTCTGTATAGGCTTGGATTAACATCGGTAAGTTAAGTCCTGTGATGATGGCAAACTTACGATCAGGATTTTCTCCCATCACGCGACTAGCTTGGTTGAATGGAGAACCACTCCAAAGGTCAGCCAAAACTAGCACCTCATCTTCTGCGTCAAATGCAGCCACAGCGTTGTTAAATTTAGCATATAGGTCATCTGGACCTTCATTTGGCATAAAGGTTACAACTTGAACCTTTTCTTGTTCACCAAAAATCATAGATCCTGACTGATGAATACCTGCAGCAAATTCACCGTGGCTCGCAATAATGATTCCGATACTCATTATTGTCATTCCTCCTTATAAAATGTTGTGCCCATTGTTTAAGAAAACTTTAAGACTAGATTAGTATAAACCGTTTTCATAAAAAAATCAACTATTTGATATAGAATTTTTTTTAAAAATAAAATACAGATATTTCAAAATGTTGATATAATAATGTTTTTTGAAAGAGAATAATTTTCGTTTTAAAAAATTAATATAAAAAAGTTGGAAGCGCATTCCAATTTTTAAAATAGGTTTCTAATAAATTAGTAGGTGAAGTCGAGTACCATACGTCCTTGGATTTGACTTTAATGGCTACGGCATCTTCTACTGGACGTTTTTGGATAACTGCAACTACCAAACCTTCTGCACCGAATTGGAAGGATTCTGCCAAGTCTTTACGAGTTCCTACAAGAGAACCGATGACTTGGATTCCATCTAGAACGGTTTTGACGATGCTGAGTTCTATCATTTCAGAAGGAAGACCGACAGCGACAACGCGACCACCAGCACGAACTGAGTCAACAGCCTGGTTAAAGGCAACTTTAGACACAGCGGTTACGACAGCTGAATGAGCTCCACCATCAATTTTTTCCTTGATAAGTCCAGGTACATTTTCAACTTCGAGGCCGTTGATAACGATATCAACCGCGATTACATGAGCATTGAATACTTTTTTAGCGTATTGAACAGAGAGATTACCAAGTCCACCAGCACCATAAAGAACAACCCATTGGCCTGGTTCAACTTTTGCTTCTTTAATAGCTTTATAGGTTGTTACGCCAGCACATGTGATAGAAGAAGCTTGGGCTGGATCAAGTCCGTCAGGAACTTTAACAGCATAGTCTGCTGTTACGATACATTTTTACTGTACGGCAAAGGGTTTCACGGCCAGTTGTACAGTATTCGCAAGTGCCACATCCTTCAAAGAACCAAGCAACGCTGACGCGGTCGCAGACTTTAAGGCTTTTTACATCAGGGGCAATTTCTTTAACGATACCAACACCTTCATGTCCTAGAACACGTCCTGGTACTTGACCAAAGTCCCCATGAGCAACGTGGAGGTCAGTGTGGCAAACACCACAGTATTCAATTTCTACAAGTGCTTCCCCAGTTTCAAGTGGACGGAGTACTTTTTCTTCAATAGCAGAATCAGTGCTTTCTGGATTTACAACAACAGCTTTCGTAGCTATCCCCCTTGATATTAACTGAGAGCACAAAGACCAGCTTGCAAGCTGGTCAGCATAGGTTATAAGAATAAGTTTTGTAGGGTTTTGGCAACCCCGTCTTGGTCGTTGGTCAGGGTAATTTGCTCATCTGCATAAGGTAGCAGATCTGGATTGGCATTTTTCATGGCATAACCTTTACCAGCAAAAGCGAGCATTTCGGTATCATTTTGTTCATCTCCAAAGGCAATCAAATCCTTTTTGTCACGGTTCATTACCTTGAGCAAGTAGTCCAAAGCAAAGGCCTTATTGACTCCTTTTGGAGTACACTCAAGGATATTGAGAGGACCTCCCCAGGTATTAATAGATAGTTGATGCTGGTAGAAGGCGTTCATTTCTTTTGCCAAGGCATATTTGTCACTGGCTCTGGTCTGCAGCAGGATACAGTTAGGATCCTTGGTTACCAACTCAGGCTGAAATTGATCTTCAGGCTGGAAAGCTTCTACACCAAATAGTTTGGGATTGGCAATTTCTTCATTAGGATTTGTAATGTAGAATTTTTTCCGATATTCTCCAGCGATAAAATCGGCTTGAATCTCCTCAGAACGTCGAACCATGTCTAAAAGATATTTTTTGTCTACGGTCAAACACTTTTCAAAGTTCCAAATTTGGTCTGGTAAATGAGTAAGGGAGCCGTTAAAATTAATCATAGGAGTGTCTAAGCCTAATTCACGGTAGAAATCTTTTGACATGCGGTAAGGGCGACCTGTCGTAATAATAACCTGATGGCCTTTTTCAGCAACTTTTTTGATGGTTTTTTTGGTAAAGTCAGAAATCTGACTGTCTGAGTTGAGCAGGGTTCCATCTAGGTCAACTGCAATAATTTTTTTCGTCATATGGACCTTTCTAGTGTCTTTCCAGATAATACTCTTCGAAAATTTCTTCAAACCACGTCAGCTTCCATCAACAACCTCAAAACAGTGTTTTGAAAAACCTGCAACTAGCTTCCTAGTTTGCTCTTTGATTTGCATTGAGTATAAGATGTCTTCTATTATAACAAAAAGCAGGTAGAAAAGCAGAGTCGAAACAAAAAATTAAATTATATCATTTTCTTCAATAAATCAAACAAACATATTGAAAAAGTGAATGATAAATGATATAATTCTATTATTGTTCGTAAAAATTAAAAGGAGATTGATGATGGACAAATTATTTAAACTAAAAGAGAACGGTACAGACGTTCGTACAGAGGTTCTCGCTGGTTTAACGACTTTCTTTGCAATGAGCTATATTCTCTTTGTAAACCCACAAATTCTTTCGCAAACAGGAATGCCTGCTCAGGGTATCTTCCTAGCAACGATTATTGGTTCTGTGGTAGGAACTCTTATGATGGCTTTTTATGCTAACTTACCATATGCCCAAGCACCAGGTATGGGACTGAATGCTTTCTTTACCTTTACAGTTGTCTTTGGACTTGGTTATTCTTGGCAAGAAGCTTTGGCTATGGTTTTCATTTGTGGTATTATTTCATTGATTATTACTTTGACAAATGTACGCAAAATGATCATTGAATCCATTCCTACTGCTCTTCGTTCAGCTATTTCAGCAGGTATCGGTGTCTTCCTTGCTTACGTAGGGATTAAGAATGCTGGACTTTTGAAATTTACGATTGATCCAGGTAACTATACTGTTGTAGGAGAAGGTGCTGACAAAGCTCAAGCAACGATTGCAGCAAACTCTTCAGCAGTTCCAGGATTGGTTGACTTTAATAACCCAGCTGTTTTGGTAGCTCTTGCAGGACTTGCTATTACTATCTTCTTTGTCATCAAAGGGATTAAGGGAGGGATTATCCTTTCTATTTTAACAACAACAGTGCTTGCAATTGCAGTAGGTTTAGTTAATATTTCTAGCATTGATTTTTCAAATAATCACTTGGGTGCTGCGGTAGAAGATTTGAAGAAAATTTTTGGTGCAGCTCTTGGTTCAGAAGGTTTAGGAGCTTTGATTTCAGATACAGCTCGCTTACCTGAGACCCTTATGGCTATTCTTGCCTTTTCATTAACAGATATTTTCGATACAATTGGTACTCTAATTGGTACTGGTGAAAAAGTTGGAATCATTGCTTCTAAAGGTGAGAACAATGAATCAGTTAAATTGGACAAAGCTCTTTATTCTGATTTAATTGCTACAACAATTGGTGCGGTAGCTGGTACTTCAAACGTAACGACTTATGTTGAGTCTGCTGCTGGTATCGGTGCAGGTGGACGTACTGGTTTGACAGCCTTGGTTGTAGCTATCTGTTTTGCAATTTCAAGTTTCTTTAGTCCACTTCTAGCGATTGTACCAACAGCTGCTACAGCTCCAATCTTGATTATCGTCGGGATTATGATGTTGGCTAGCTTGAAAAATATCCATTGGGACGATATGTCTGAAGCGGTTCCTGCTTTCTTCACATCTATCTTTATGGGATTCAGCTACTCTATCACCCAAGGGATTGCAGTTGGTTTCTTGACTTACACTTTGACTAAGCTTGTCAAAGGTCAAGCTAAAGATGTTCATGTCATGATTTGGATTTTGGATGCCTTGTTTATCCTAAACTACATCAGCATGGCCTTATAATAGGATAACCCAGGGGGATTTTCCCCCTTTTTGAATACAAAGGAGATAGGTGATGAAAGAGAAAAATATGTGGAAAGAATTATTGAATCGTGCAGGCTGGCTGTTAATCTTTTTTCTGGCGACAATTTTATATCAGATTCCTATAGGGGTTACTGCTATTTTAACTTTAAATGCAGTACCACTGTTACAGTCAGGACTGATAGTTGCTGGTATTTCGATTGTAGTGTTGGCACTATTTATTTTTGGAGCTCGTAAAACACAATTAGCAAGTTTTAATTTTTCTTTTTTTAGAGCTAAGGATTTGGCACGTTTGGGATTAAGTTATTTAGTCATTATCTGTTCAAATATACTTGGATCTATCTTGTTACAACTGTCAAATGAGACGACAACAGGTAATCAGTCTCAGATTAACGATATGGTTCAGAATAGTTCTCTGATTTCCAGTTTCTTCTTGCTAGCCGTACTTGCTCCGATTTGTGAGGAAATCTTGTGCCGTGGGATTGTTCCTAAAAAGATTTTCCGAGGCAAGGAGAATTTGGGATTTGTAGTCGGTACGATTGTGTTTGCTTTATTGCATCAACCAAGTAATTTACCTTCTTTATTGATTTATGGAGGTATGTCGATCGTTCTATCTTGGACGGCTTACAAGACCCAACGTTTGGAAATGTCTATCTTACTTCACATGATTGTGAATGGGGTTGCTTTCTGTTTGTTGGCTCTCGTGGTGATTTTGAGTCGGACATTAGGGATCTCTGTTTAAGATTTTTGACAATTGCTTACTTGTTTCTACTGGGAAAAAGATGAATGCAATCGTGTCCATCTTTTTCTTTTTATGGTAAAATAGAGAAATAATATGATGAAAAGCCTTGAGGGAGTGACCGATATGTCAACTAAAGCCAATCATGCAAAGACAGCTATTTGCGGAATTATCAATGTAACCCCAGACTCCTTTTCGGACGGTGGTCAATTTTTTGCTCTTGAGCAGGCACTCCAGCAGGCTCGTAAATTGATAGCAGAAGGGGCTAGTATGCTCGATATCGGTGGAGAATCAACTCGGCCGGGAAGTAGCTATGTTGAGATAGAAGAGGAAATCCAGCGTGTTGTTCCAGTAATCAAAGCTATTCGCAAGGAAAGTGATGTCCTCATCTCTATTGATACTTGGAAGAGTCAGGTAGCAGAGGCTGCTTTGGTTGCTGGTGCCAATCTAGTCAATGATATCACTGGCCTCATGGGTGATGAAAAAATGTCCCATGTGGTAGCTGAAGCGAGAGCGAAAGTGGTCATCATGTTTAATCCTGTTATGGCTCGACCTCAGCATCCTAGCTCGCTCATATTCCCTCATTTTGGATTTAATCAAGCTTTTACAGAGGAAGAGCTAGCTGACTTCGAAAAATTGCCAATCGAAGAGTTGATGGAGACTTTCTTTGTACGAGCACTAGCTAGAGCAAATCAAGCTGGAATTGCACAAGAAAATATCCTGTTGGATCCGGGAATCGGCTTTGGTCTGACCAAGAAAGAAAATCTGCTTCTTTTACGGGACTTGGATAAACTACATCTGAAGGGGTATCCAATCTTTCTCGGAGTGTCGCGTAAGCGATTTGTCATCAATATCCTTGAAGAAAGTGGTTTTGAAGTCAATCCTGAGACAGAACTTGGTTTCCGCAATCGAGATACGGCTTCGGCTCATGTAACTAGTATCGCTGCGAGACAGGGTGTAGAAGTGGTGCGCGTGCATGACGTAGCTAGTCACAGGATGGCAGTTGAAATTGCCTCCGCTATTCGTCTGGCTGATGAAGCGGAAAATTTAGATTTAAAACAATACAAATAAGATGAAAGAAATTGAAAACAATCAGTGGATTGCTAACTACCGGACGGATCAACCGCATTTTGGCTTGGAAAGAATGGTGGAACTGTTAGCTTTGCGCGGAAATCCCCATCTCAAACTCAAAGTCATCCATATCGGAGGAACCAATGGCAAGGGTTCGACCATTGCTTTTTTGAAAAATATGCTGGAAAAGCTAGGCCTGAGAGTTGGTGTGTTCAGCTCGCCCTATCTCATTCACTACACAGACCAGATTAGCATCAATGGGGAATCTATTCCCGAGGCTAAACTCGAAACTCTCATGGCAGATTATCAGTCTTTGCTGGAAGGAGAAGTGGCCGCTAATTTACAGGGCACAACCGAGTTTGAGATTATCACAGCCATAGCCTATGACTACTTTGCCTCAGAGCAAGTAGATGTGGCTATCATGGAAGTGGGCATGGGTGGACTCTTGGATAGTACCAATGTTTGCCAGCCTATTCTAACAGGCATTACGACCATTGGATTGGACCATGTAGCCCTACTTGGTGACACCTTGGAAGCCATAGCAGAGCAGAAAGCTGGTATTATCAAACAAGGTATTCCCTTGGTAACAGGTCGTATCGCTCCAGAAGCTTTGGCTGTGATTGACCGCATTGCGGAAGGGAAAGATGTGCCGAGACTTGCCTATGGGAAAGATTATCAAGTTTGTCATCAAGAGAGTGTGGTAACGGGTGAAGTCTTTGACTATACAAGTGTTGTCAGACAAGGTCGCTTCCAGACTGGCCTGCTTGGTTTGCACCAGATAGAGAATGCTGGGATGGCCATAGCTTTACTTGATAATTTTTGTCAAGAAGATGGTCGAGAGCTAGCAAGCAATCACTTGATTTCTCAAGCCTTGGAAGAAACAAGTTGGCCAGGGCGTTTGGAAATCGTGTCAAGAGATCCCTTGATGATTTTGGATGGAGCCCACAATCCCCATGCTATCAAGGCTTTATTAGCAACCTTACAAGAACGCTTTGCGGATTATCGCAAGGAAATCCTCTTTACTTGCATCAAAACCAAGGCCTTGGAGGATATGTTGGACTTGCTGGGGGCCATGCCAGATACCGAGCTTACTCTAACACATTTTTCAGATAGTCGGGCGACTGATGAAAACGTGCTGAAAGAGGCAGCTAAGTCTAGAAATCTCAGCTACCAAGGTTGGCAGGAATTTCTAGAGCAGAAATTGACAGATAAAAAAGAAGAGAAAAAAACAGTTAGGATTGTCACGGGTTCCTTGTATTTCTTGAGCCAAGTGAGAGCCTATCTGATGGAGAGGAAAAACGAGAATGGATACACAAAAGATTGAAGCAGCTGTAAAAATGATTATCGAGGCTGTAGGAGAGGACGTTAACCGTGAGGGCTTGCAGGAAACGCCTGCTCGAGTGGCCCGTATGTACAAAGAGATTTTTTCAGGTCTTGGTCAAACAGCGGAGGAACATTTGTCAAAATCCTTTGAGATTATTGATGATAATATGGTGGTAGAAAAGGATATCTTTTTCCATACCATGTGTGAACACCACTTTCTACCATTTTATGGGAGAGCGCATATTGCCTATATTCCAGATGGCCGTGTGGCAGGTTTGTCTAAGCTAGCTCGTACGGTTGAAGTTTATTCGAAAAAACCACAAATTCAAGAACGTTTGAATATCGAAGTGGCCGATGCCTTGATGGACTATCTAGGTGCTAAAGGAGCCTTTGTTGTCATTGAGGCGGAGCATATGTGTATGAGTATGCGTGGTGTCAGAAAACCAGGCACAGCAACCTTGACGACAGTAGCTCGTGGTCTATTTGAAACAGATAAGGACCTCCGCGATCAGGCTTATCGTTTAATGGGACTATAAAAAGAATCCGCTTTGGGCGGATTTTTCTAGAAAGGAATCATTATGGATCAACTGCAGATTAAGGATTTGGAAATTTTTGCCTATCATGGTCTTTTTCCTAGTGAGAAGGAATTGGGGCAGAAGTTTGTCGTTTCAGCAATCCTATCCTATGATATGACCAAGGCGGCTACAGACTTGGATTTAACGGATTCTGTCCATTATGGAGAACTGTGTCAGCAGTGGACGACTTGGTTTCAGGAAACGAGTGAAGATTTGATTGAAACGGTAGCTTATAAACTGGTGGAACGTACTTTTGAGGCTTATCCTCTTGTCCAAGAAATTCAGCTGGAACTGAAAAAACCTTGGGCGCCAGTGCATTTGCCGCTAAATACTTGCTCGGTAACCATTCATCGCCGCAAGCAACGAGCCTTTATCGCCCTAGGAAGCAATATGGGAGATAAACAAGCAAACTTGAAACAAGCCATTGAGAAAATGCGAGCTCGAGGTATCCATATTCTCAAAGAGTCCAGTGTCTTGACGACGGAGCCTTGGGGTGGTGTGGAGCAAGATAGCTTTGCTAATCAAGTGGTTGAGGTTGCAACCTGGTTGCCGGCCCCAGTTCTATTAGAGACCTTGTTAGCCATTGAGTCAGAGATGGGACGGGTGAGAGAAGTACATTGGGGACCTCGTTTGATTGATTTGGACTTGCTCTTTGTGGAGGATCAGGTCATTTATACAGATGACCTGATCTTGCCTCATCCTTACATAGCGGAGCGCCTTTTTGTCCTTGAGTCCTTACAGGAAATTGCACCTCATTTTATCCATCCTACATTAAAGCAACCTATTCGTAACTTGTATAATGCTTTGAAAAAATAGAAAAACTCTAGTTTTCAGTCACTTGCAACTGAAGGCTAGAGTTTTTATACTCTTCGAAAATCTCTTCAAACCACGTCAGTGTCGCCTTACCGTAGGTATGGTTACTGACTTCGTCAGTTCTATCCACAACCTCAAAACAGTGTTTTGAGCAGCCTGCGGCTAGTTTCCTAGTTTGCTCTTTGATTTTCATTGAGTATTAAAATAGGTCATTTTCTTCTGGGAGGAGGATAGCTTCTCTACCGTCCATGTCTAAAACCAGTACTCTTGGGGGATAAAGAGGGTCAAAAGGATGGTTAAAGTCAAAATCTATAGCTGTAGGGAGGTGTCGACTTGAAAAGTGGAAGGTAATTTTTCCTTGATTATTGAGCAATTGAAACTCGAGTTCTTCTTCCAATTCAAAGACATTTTTTAAGAAGTGGTCAATAATATACCAAAAAGAGTCAATGACATCATCAGGCAAGCTGGTAACAATGCCAAAACTAGCCGACCGCATGTGAGTATTGGTAAAAGCCATATCTTTACTTCCTTTCTTTTCCCTTATCATACAGCAAATAGGATTAAAAATCAAGAAAAGGTGATTGTTTCTTCATAAACATAGTTTTCTATGAAATTTTTTTCAAATAATCTTCAAAAAATGCTTGAAAGTGTTTACAAATAGTGATAAAATGGAATAAGTAGAATCATGAAAACGAAATTTTCATACCGTCTCTTTTTTAGAGTCTCGTGAGGTATGATATAGAAAGGAAATGGAATGAATACAGACGATACAGTAACGATTTATGATGTCGCCCGTGAAGCAGGAGTTTCAATGGCGACAGTTAGCCGTGTAGTCAATGGCAATAAGAATGTAAAAGAGAATACTCGAAAAAAAGTGCTTGAGGTGATTGACCGTTTGGATTACCGTCCAAATGCAGTGGCGCGTGGTCTTGCAAGTAAAAAGACAACCACTGTCGGTGTCGTGATTCCAAATATTACTAATGGCTATTTTTCAACGCTTGCTAAAGGAATTGATGATATCGCTGAAATGTACAAGTATAATATCGTCCTTGCCAATAGTGATGAGGATGATGACAAGGAAGTTTCAGTGGTTAATACACTGTTTTCTAAGCAAGTGGATGGTATCATCTTTATGGGCTACCACTTGACTGAAAAAATTCGTTCAGAGTTTTCTCGTTCTCGAACACCAGTTGTTCTTGCGGGAACAGTAGATGTGGAGCACCAGCTTCCAAGTGTTAATATTGACTACAAACAAGCAACGATTGATGCAGTAACCTACCTTGCTAAAGAAAATGAGCGCATTGCTTTCGTTAGTGGTCCGCTAGTGGATGACATCAATGGTAAGGTTCGTTTGGTTGGCTATAAGGAAGCCTTGAAAAAAGCAGGTATTTCTTACAGCGAAGGATTGGTATTTGAGTCTAAATACACTTATGAAGATGGCTATGCCTTGGCAGAGCGTTTAATTTCATCAAACGCAACTGCAGCAGTTGTAACAGGTGATGAACTGGCAGCAGGTGTCTTGAACGGCCTTGCTGATAAGGGTGTATCAGTACCAGAAGAGTTTGAAATTATTACTAGTGATGATTCGCAAGTCTCACGCTTTACCCGTCCAAACTTGACAACTATTGCCCAACCTCTTTATGACCTTGGCGCCATTAGTATGCGTATGTTGACTAAGATTATGCACAAGGAAGAGTTGGAAGAACGTGAAGTTCTCTTACCTCATGGTTTGACAGAACGTCGTTCAACACGAAAACGTAAATAGAAAAAATCAGGAAATCGTGAAGATTTCCTGATTTTGCTTTCTGGAGAAGAGGCTTAGCCTTCCATATAGTCTTTCAAAGCCTGTCCTGTTAGTCCGGCATTGAGAGCGATGAGGAGTTTCAAACGGGCTTTTTGGGCGTTAAGTTCTTTGACAAAGAAAACACCTGCCTTTTGCAACTGCACGCCCCCACCTTGGTAGGCATAAACAGGTTCCGCAATACCGTTAAAGCATCGTGAAACCAGGGCGACTGGGATTCCTCTTTGCAGAAGGTTTTCTAATTTTTGAGCTGTTTCTTTGGGAATATTACCAGCTCCGAAGGCTTGGATAATCAAACCGTCCAATTGTTCCAAATCCAGCATATCAATCAGCTCATCTGTCATACCAGCATAAGCCGAGATGATAGGGACCAATCCTTGTATGTGATTAAGGTCAAAGCGGACACGGGGTTCAGCTGTTTTAAAGTAGAGAATTTCCTGTTTCATGATGAGGCCGAGTGGCCCGTGTGTTGGAGTCTGGAAGGTGCTGACGTTGGTCGTATGTGTTTTGGTGACATACTTGGCAGCGTGGATTTCATCGTTCATAACAACCAAAACTCCTTTGTCAGCAGCTCTGTCATCGCTAGCTACTCGTAAAGCACTTAGGTAATTATAAACACCATCACTGCCGAGTTCGTTGGAGCTGCGCATGGCCCCTGTTAGAACGATAGGCATATGGGGAACTTCCATGGTATCAAGGAAATAGGCTGTTTCCTCTAAAGTATCGGTCCCGTGTGTGATCACCACCCCATCGTAGTTATTCGCTTCCTCTTTGATTTTTTGGTAGAGGGCCAGCATATGCTTGGGTTTGATATGGGGGCTTGGCAGGTTAAAAAAGTCTAAAGCGTAGACTTGGATTCCTTCTAGGGGATTGGACACATGGTTCATGGGATTATCTGAACTCGTCACAACAGCGCCAGAAGCATCGGCCTGCATGGAAATAGTTCCGCCCGTATGTAAAACAAGGATTTTCTTAGGCATGATTTACTCACTCTTTCTGAAATGTGGTATAATCATTGTATCACAAAAAGGGGAGATTGGGATAGGATGGAAGTCAAAGCTGTTTTTTTTGATATCGATGGAACCTTGGTCAACGATCGCAAGAGTGTTTTGAAATCCACTAAGGACGCGATTAAAATCGTCAAAGAACAAGGGGTGCTTGTCGGTGTAGCGACAGGACGAGGACCTTTTTTTGTTAAGGAATTGATGGACGATTTGGACCTGGACTTTGCGGTAACCTACAATGGCCAGTATATCTTTACTAAAGATAGAGTCTTGTTCACGAGCCCTATTTCCAAGTTACACTTGCGCCAGCTCATTACTTATGCTAAAAAAGAGGGCAAGGAGATTGCCCTAGGGACCAAGGATGCCATGTTGGGTTCTAAAATCATGTCCTTTGGTTTGGGTTCTTTTTCCCAACGAATCAGTCGCTTCGTTCCCTCCGTTTTAACTCGTACGGTGAGTCATTCCTTTAATTGTATGGTCAGCAAGGTTGTTCCCCAAAAGGAAGAAGACCTGCTTCATCTGATGAATCAGCCTATCTACCAAGTTTTGATGTTGATGACGCCAGAAGAATCTGAGAAGGCGGCAGCTGATTTTGAAGACTTGAAATTGACACGTAGCAATCCTTTTGCAGCAGATGTCATCAATCAAGGAAACTCTAAATTGGAAGGCATACGCCGAGTCGGGAAAGAATATGGTTTTGATCTCAACCAAGTCATGGCCTTTGGTGACTCAGATAACGACCTAGAAATGCTGGCGGGTGTCGGTATGTCGGTCGCTATGGGAAATGGTAGTAGCAGTGTCAAGGAAGTTGCCAAGCACATCACCACTAGCAATCAGCAAGACGGAATCCATAAGGCTCTGGAACATTTTGGTGTTCTGGCCTCAGAAAAAGTCTTTGTCAGCCGTGACTATCATTTCAATAAGGTCAAGACCTTCCACCACATGATGGATGAACGGACCCAAGAAGAACCTCGAGCTTGGGATTTAGAAGGTGCAACCCACAGGGCTGGCTTTAAAATAGAAGAATTGGTGGAGTTTGTTCGAGCTGCCAGCCCTTCTGAAGAGGATTTTGGTCAAGCTCTATCGCAACTTCATCAAGCCCTTGATAAGGCAGCAGATAAAGTAGCTAAGAAGACGCCTGCTCAGCAAGATTTGATAGGGCAGGTGGATGCCTTGATTGATACGCTTTACTTCACCTACGGTAGTTTTGTCTTGATGGGGGTGGACCCAGAACGTATTTTTGACATTGTCCATCAGGCCAATATGGGGAAAATTTTCCCAGATGGCAAGGCTCATTTTGATCCAGTGACCCACAAAATCTTAAAACCAGATGATTGGGAAGAAAAATATGCTCCAGAACCTGCTATTAAAAAGGAACTGCAGCGTCAGCTCAAGGCTTATGAACGCCATAAAGAGAGAAATAATACTCAATGAAAATCAAAGAGCAAACTAGGAAACTAGCCGCAGGCTGTACTTGAGTACGGCAAGGTGACGTTGACGTGGTTTGAAGAGATTTTCGAAGAGTATAAATAGTAAACAAAAAGGAGCGCTGAGCTCCTTTTCTTCGTGATTATAAGGTTTTTTCTTGTTCTCTCACAACCAGCAAATCGACCTTAGCATGGCGGAGGATGTATTCAGATGAAGAGCCGACCAAGAGGCGTTCAAAGGCGTTGAGACCAGTTGCGCCAACGAGGATGAGGTCCACTTCCTCAGTATCTGGAATAGTACGTGCCAAGAGGGTCTTTGGATTTCCCATTTCAATGACGATGTGAATATCTGCCACACCAGCATCTTTAGCACGTTTTTCGTACTCTTTCATCAGACTTTCAGCGTCAAATTGGAGTTCTTCGTAAACTTCAGCATCAAAGGTGGATACGCTTTGGAGTGCGCGTGTGTCAATGACATGTGCGATGGTGAGTTTAGCGTCGTTTCGTAGAGCAGAATGAACTCCCTTGACAAAAGCCAAGTCTGCTTCTTTAGAACCATCGATTGCGACCATAATATTTTGGTAACGTTGTGCCATAATGAAACCTCCTGAAATTTTCTTACTATAATTGTAAACCTTTTCACTATAGAAGTAAAGCAAAAAAAGTATTTTTTAAAAGAATGTTAGCGCTTAAAATCTATATAAATATATGATAAAATCAAAGAAAGGATAGCAGGAAAGAAGTGAAGGGAGGGAGAATGATGAACAGTTCTTTTCAAAAATCAAATTTCCTTTATTATGGAATTATCCTAGTTTCAGTCTTGGTAGAAGTTATCATGATTTGGCAATTAGAGAGACTGATTCCCCTTATTTATCCAGGTTTTATCGGCTTTTTAGTCTTTCATGTACTCTACCATCTGTTTTTATTCCTAGTCGCTAAACGAAGTGGGCGTTGGGATTATTTGATGATATGGGGACTTTTCCTCATGTTCAATCTTCTTTATGACTCCTTTTTAGGCTTGCTTTTTCTAGGTTTATCTTTTGGTATGTGATGTGACTTTCGCAAAATACCTGCTATCTCCCCTGTCTTGACCTCGCTTTTAGCGAGGCTTTTCTTTTATATGAATTTAGTAATACATTTCAGTAAACTTGTCGCATTTTCTTTCTAGTGGTATAATGTTACTATCCTGATGAATTGAGGAAACAAAATGAAAGAATATAACAAGTCTAGTAAGTTAGAGCATGTTGCTTATGATATCCGTGGTCCTGTTTTGGAAGAAGCCATGCGGATGCGAGCAAACGGAGAAAAGATTTTACGTCTGAATACAGGAAATCCAGCAGAATTTGGCTTTACAGCGCCAGATGAGGTCATTCATGACTTGATTATGAATGCGCGTGATAGTGAAGGTTATTCTGACTCCAAAGGGATTTTCTCAGCCCGTAAGGCCATCATGCAATATTGCCAATTGAAGAAATTCCCAAACGTAGATATTGATGATATCTACCTTGGAAATGGTGTTAGTGAACTGATTGTCATGTCCATGCAGGGGCTTTTGGACAACGGGGATGAAGTCTTAGTGCCAATGCCAGATTATCCTCTCTGGACAGCAGCTGTCAGCCTAGCTGGAGGAAATGCCGTTCACTATATCTGTGATGAAGTTGCAGAATGGTACCCAGATATTGACGATATCAAGTCAAAAATCACTTCTAATACCAAGGCGATCGTCCTTATCAATCCAAATAATCCAACTGGAGCCCTTTATCCTAAGGAACTCTTGTTGGAGATTATTGAGATTGCCCGTCAAAACGATTTGATTATCTTTGCGGATGAAATTTACGACCGCATGGTAATGGATGGACATGTGCATACGCCTGTGGCGAGCTTGGCACCAGATGTTTTCTGCGTCAGCATGAATGGTCTATCAAAATCCCACCGTATTGCTGGTTTCCGTGTGGGTTGGATGGTCTTGTCTGGACCTAAGACTCATGTCAAGGGCTATATCGAAGGGCTCAATATGCTATCCAATATGCGCCTTTGCTCTAACGTTTTGGCACAACAAGTCGTACAAACTTCCTTGGGTGGCCACCAATCAGTCGATGAATTGCTCCTTCCTGGTGGACGAATTTACGAGCAAAGAAATTTCATTTACAATGCCATTCAGGATATCCCAGGTTTGTCTGCGGTTAAACCTAAGGCTGGGCTCTATATCTTCCCTAAAATCGACCGTAATATGTACCGTATCGATGATGATGAGCAGTTTGTCCTTAATTTCTTGAAACAGGAAAAGGTTCTCTTGGTTCATGGTCGAGGTTTTAACTGGCAGGAACCAGACCACTTCCGTATCGTTTACCTTCCTCGTGTCGATGAACTAGCCCAAATCCAAGAAAAGATGACTCGTTTCTTGAAACAGTATCGTAGATAGGGCTTACATTCGAAAAAGCTGGAAACATTTGCCTAGAGCTATTGACAAAAGTAAAAGAATCAGATAGAATAGTAAAGTATGTTTAGTAACTGATCACTTTATAGCCGGCTAAACGAATACAAAATCTATGAGGAGGTATTCATCGTGAAACGTACTTATCAACCAAGTAAACTTCGTCGTGCGCGCAAACACGGATTCCGTAACCGTATGTCAACTAAAAACGGTCGTCGCGTATTGGCAGCTCGTCGTCGTAAAGGACGCAAAGTTTTGGCTGCATAATCCAAACGAACCATATCAAAAATCAGTAGGAACTCGAGTCTACTGATTTTTATTTTTGTAAAAAAGTACAAAAAGCTTTATATTTTTGCTTGAATAGTGTATAATATTTCACATACTGTAAAATTGGAGAATAATCATGAAGAAATCAAAAGTTATGCTTTTTGGAGCTATGGCTTTGACAGCAGGTCTAGCTTTAGCAGCGTGTGGATCATCTCAATCAAGTAATGCAGACAAGACTTACTCTTATATCTTTGTCAATAACCCAGATACCTTGGATTATATTACTTCTACCCGAGACTCTACATCTAGTATCACAACCAACTTGATTGATGGTTTGTTGGAAAATGACCAATATGGCAATCTCATCCCGTCTATGGCTGAGTCATGGACAGTGTCAAAAGATGGTTTGACCTACACTTATAAGATCCGTCAGGGGGCAAAATGGTACACTTCTGAAGGAGAAGAGTATGCGGATGTAACAGCTCATGACTTTGTGACTGGTCTTAAGTATGCGGCTGATAAAAAGGCTGAAAACTTGTACTTGGTACAAGATTCTATCAAAGGGCTAGCAGACTATGTTGAAGGGAAATCATCTGATTTTGAAACTGTTGGTGTTAAGGCAGTGGATGATTACACACTCCAATACACCCTCAACCAACCTGAGACTTATTGGAATTCTAAAACAACAGCAAGTATCCTTAGTCCGGTAAACGAAGCTTTCTTGAAGTCTAAGGGAGATGACTTTGGAAGTGTGACGCCATCAAGTATCTTGTCAAATGGTCCTTACTTGTTTAAGTCCTTCACATCCAAATCTTTGATTGAATTTGATAAAAATCCTAACTATTGGGATAAGGACAATGTCAAAATCGAGAAAGTGAAGCTCTCTTTCTTTGACGGTTCTGACCAAGACAGCATTGCTAGAGGTTTCTTGGATGGTAACTATACAGATGGCCGTATCTTCCCAACAAGTTCAGTATTTGCTGAACTCAAGAAGGGAAATGAGGACAAGATTACCTATACACCACAAAACTCAGTTACTTTCTACTATCTTTTCAACGTTAATCGTCAAAGTTACAAGCAGACTATGAAACAGTCTGATAAGGAAAAGACAGATTCGCGTGCAGCTATGCAAAATAAGGACTTCCGTCAGGCTATCAACTTTGCCTTTGACCGTCATGCTTATGCAGCGCAGACAAATGGTGAAGATGGAGCAGACCGTATCTTGCGTAACACAGTTACACCAAGTAACTTTGTCCAAGTTGGCGATAAGAACTTCGGTGACATTGTCAATGAGAAAATTGTCAACTACGGTAAAGATTGGGCAAATATCAACCTAAACGATGGTAAGCAAGCCTTCTTGAATCCTGAAAAGGCCAAAGAGAAGTTTGCTAAGGCCAAAGAAAGTCTGCAAGCTCAGGGAGTAACCTTCCCAATTCATTTGGATATGCCAGTTGACCAGACTGCTAAGTTGGATGTGCAACAGGCTGGATCTTTCAAGCAAACCGTAGAGGCCACTCTTGGTAAGGAGAATGTAGTTATCGACGTTATCCAACTTTCTCCAGATGAAAAAGACCAGGCAACTTACTTTGCAGATACAGCAGAACAAAAAGACTACGATATTGACGTCTCAGGATGGGGTGGAGACTACTCAGATCCTAAGACTTACCTGGCAATCCTTGATCCAGAGACAGGTTCTCAGTTGAAAAACATGGGCTTGTCTGAAGGAAAAGACAAGGAAGTTAAGGACAAGATTGGTCTTTCTGACTATAAGAAACTCTTGGATCAGGCTGATGCGGAAATCACAGATACTCAAGCTCGCTATGAAAAATATGCTGAAGCTCAAGCTTGGTTGACAGATAGTGCCCTCTTCCTACCAGTTCAAAGTGGTGGAGCCAACCCAATCTTCCGTAAGACTGTACCGTTTACAGGTCCATTCTCATTTGTTGGTCATAAGGGAAATGCAGACAACTACAAATATGTTGAATTGCAAAAAGAGCCAGTAACTGCTAAACAGTACCAAGAACTCTACGAAAAATGGCTAAAAGAAAAAGCTGAGTCAAATAAAAAAGCTCAGGAAGATTTAGCTAACCACATTCAATGATATTCCTAGTCACGCTTTTCAGTTAATACTCTTCGAAAATCTCTTCAAACCACGTCAGCGTTGCCTTACCGTATATATGTTACTGACTTCGTCAGTTCTATCTGCAACCTCAAAACAGTGTTTTGAGCTGACTTCGTCAGTTTCATCTACAACCTCAAAGCAGTGCTTTGAGCAGCCTGCGGCTAGCTTCCTAGTTTGCTCTTTGATTTTCATTGAGTATAAGCATAGTGACTGGATTCAGAAAAAGGCCTTACCAGACGCTTCTTGGTTCTGGTAGGGCCTTTTCTTTATTCTTTTAAGTGATAAGAGTAGCTAGCGACGACGACGTCTTGGTGCCAACGAAGGGCGTATTTGAGTTTGAGACTCATCTGATTGTGCAGGATATTCTGCCAAGGTTTATTAGGGATAAACTGGGGAACGAGGACAGTGACTGTATAGTTCTTTTTCTGAGCTTCCTCGGAAATCCGTTTGACATACTTGACAGTAGGGGTGATGATGTCGCGGTAGCTGGTTTTGATGTTCTTTAGAGTAATGGTTGGGAAGTAATCAGCAAATTCTTGGAGAATTTCTTGATCTTTTTCTGCTGTCTCCTTTGTAGAAATATGCATGGCTAGGACTTCGTCACCGATACTTTGAGCGTAGTTAATGGCTCCGACGCTGACTCGGGTGACATTTCCTACTAGGACTAGAACCAGATTGCCGTCGTAAGTACGTTTTTCGATTCCTTCATAGAGTCGCAGTTGTTGGGCTACTTTTTGGTAATGACTGTGAATTGCCAAGAAGAGTAGGGTGAGAACGAGAATAATCGGGAAGAAGGGCCAGATATCACTGAGACGGAAAAAGAGCAAGATTAGTACAATCGCGTAGCAAATGATTGCCCCAAGGATATTAGCAAGAGCAGGTTTTAAGAAGTTGGCTCCTTTTTCCTTTTTCCAATGACGAATCATCCCAGTCTGAGATAGGGCGAAGGGAACGAAAACCCCGATAGTATAAAGAGGAATCAAGCGTTCGGTATTGCCATTAAAAATGAGAAGAAGAATCATAGCCCCAAAAGCCAGAGTTAAAATTCCATTGGAGTAGCCTAGGCGATCTCCTTTTTCCATAAAGAGATGGGGCATGTATTTGTTTTTAGCCATATTGTAAGCCAGCATAGGGAAGGCCGAAAAGCCAGTATTTGCAGCTACGGCCAAAATCAAGGCTGTGGAGAATTGGAAGATATAATACCCAAGGTGGCCTAAGAAGGAAGTGCCGAGGATGCCTTGAGCCATCTGTGAAAGAATAGTTTCTCCGTGTTGAGGCATAATCCCCATCCAGTAGTTTAGGAAGGTGATACCAGCAAAAAGAAAACCTAAAATCAGTGACATAATGGTCAAGGTTTGAGCGGCATTCTTTTCTTTTGGAGCCTTGAAAAAGGGAACCGCATTTGAAATAGCTTCAACCCCTGTCAGAGAGGCAGATCCGCTGGTAAAAGCTCTTAGAACGAGAACGATAGACAGGCTCGGAACAGCATGCCCAATAGGTGAAGTTGCCTGATAGCTGAGAGAACCTGTCACTAGTTGAAAGATTCCATAGAGCAAGAGAAAGACAGTGCTGATGATAAAGAGATAGACAGGAATCATCAGTGAACTGGCAGATTCTTTTAAGCCCCGTAAGTTCAAGAGCATGAGCAAGCAAACCAGAAAAATGGAGATGTGGAGGTTGTAAGGGTGAAGAGCAGGGAGAGCTGCTGTGATAGCGTCAGCTCCAGATGCAACAGATACCGCTACGGTCAGCATATAGTCAATCAGAAGACTACCTCCAGCGATCAAGCCAAGTTGGGGAGATAGATTTTCTCGAGTAACCATATATGCCCCTCCCCCTTGAGGGGAGGCATGGATGATTTGACGGTAGGAAACGGTCAGGCTAGCTAGGAGAAGGAGGACAAAGAGGCCGATAGGAAGGCTCCACCATATAGCTAGAGGAGAGAGACTAGCCAAGACGAGGACTACTTGCTCAGGTCCATAGGCGATGGAGGACAGAGCGTCGCTTGACAACATGGCCAGTGCCTGCATTTTTCCCAGTAGTCCCCCTTCGCCTTCGGTTAAGGATTTAAGAGGACGACCGATAAAGGTCTGTTTTAATTTTGTAAACATAGTTGTTTCCTTTGTTGAAAAATTCAATAAGTGTTATTATACTGCTTTGGAAAAAGAGCGTCAAGAGATGATAATGGGTTTTAGAATATTTTTTTCAGATGAGGAGAGAGGTCAGTTTTTTTGCTATAATAGTAGATAGAAAACGAGGTTAGAAGAGATGATTTTTGATACACATACACACTTGAATGTAGAAGAATTTGCAGGTCGTGAGGCAGAAGAAATTGCCTTGGCTGCTGAGATGGGTGTGACACAGATGAATATTGTTGGTTTTGATAAACCGACGATTGAGCGTGCCTTGGAGTTGGTAGATGAATATGACCAACTTTACGCGACTATTGGTTGGCACCCGACAGAAGCAGAGACTTACACAGAGGAGATTGAAGACTACTTGCTTGATAAGCTCAAGCATCCCAAGGTTGTTGCTTTAGGTGAGATTGGTTTGGATTATCATTGGATGACAGCGCCAAAAGAGGTGCAGGAGCAGGTTTTTCGCCGTCAGATTCAGCTATCTAAGGACTTGGATTTGCCTTTTGTTGTCCACACCCGTGATGCGCTGGAAGATACCTATGAGATTATCAAGAGCGAGGGAGTTGGTCCTCGGGGTGGCATCATGCACTCATTTTCAGGGACGCTTGAGTGGGCAGATAAGTTTGTCGCGCTTGGCATGACTATTTCCTTCTCAGGAGTGGTGACTTTTAAGAAAGCAACTGACATCCAAGAAGCAGCTAAAGAGTTACCTTTGGACAAGATTTTGGTAGAAACGGATGCTCCCTACTTGGCTCCTGTTCCTAAGCGTGGTCGCGAAAATAAAACAGCCTATACTCGCTATGTAGTGGACTTTATAGCTGATTTGCGTGGGATGACGGCAGAAGAGCTAGCGGAGGTAACAACTGCAAATGCAGAACGAATTTTTGGATTGGACAGCAAGTAATGAAAGAGAAAATTTCCCAAGTTATCGTGGTCGAAGGGCGCGATGATACGGCCAATCTCAAACGCTATTTCGATGTAGAGACCTATGAGACTCGAGGTTCTGCCATCAATGACCAGGATATAGAGCGGATTCAGCGCCTGCACCAGCGTCATGGGGTCATCGTTTTTACAGACCCAGATTTTAATGGGGAGCGGATTCGCCGCATGATTATGACGGCCATTCCAACAGTTCAGCATGCCTTCCTCAAACGAGATGAAGCTGTTCCCAAGTCCAAGACCAAGGGACGTTCCCTGGGAATTGAGCATGCCAGCTATGAAGATTTGAAAACGGCTCTAACTCAGGTCACAGAACAATTTGAACATGAAAGTCAGTTTGACATCAGTCGTAGCGACTTGATTCGCCTTGGTTTTCTAGCAGGGGCAGATAGCCGTAAGCGCAGAGAATATCTGGGAGAGGCTCTCCGAATCGGCTATTCTAACGGCAAGCAACTCCTCAAGCGCTTAGAGTTATTTGGGGTTACCTTGGCAGAAGTGGAAGAAGCTATGAAATCTTATGAGAATGGTTAAGCAGACCCCAAATGTAAGGGGAATGTGTTACAATAGTAGTAACAGATAATAGAAAAGAGAATAGATGAGAATTGCAGATTATAGCGTGACCAAGGCAGTGCTGGAGCGTCACGGTTTTACCTTTAAAAAGTCCTTCGGGCAAAATTTCTTGACGGATACCAATATTTTACAAAAAATCGTGGATACGGCTGAGATTGATGATCAGGTCAATGTTATTGAAATTGGGCCAGGAATTGGTGCCTTGACGGAGTTTTTGGCTGAGCGTGCGGCTCAAGTCATGACCTTTGAGATTGACCACCGTTTGGTGCCAATTTTGGCAGATACTTTGCGTGATTTTGATAATGTAACCGTAGTCAACGAGGACATTCTCAAGGTCGATTTGGTGCAACATATCCAGAATTTTAAAAATCCTGACCTGCCAATCAAGGTAGTGGCCAACTTGCCTTATTACATCACAACGCCTATTCTCATGCACTTAATTGAGAGTGGGATTCCTTTTAGTGAGTTTGTGGTCATGATGCAAAAGGAAGTGGCGGATCGTATCTCAGCCCAACCTAACACCAAGGCTTACGGTAGCTTGTCGATTGCGGTTCAGTACTACATGACAGCCAAGGTTGCCTTCATCGTACCTCGTACGGTCTTTGTGCCGGCGCCAAACGTGGACTCTGCTATTTTGAAAATGGTGCGCCGTCCAGAGCCAGCTGTAGCAGTGGAAGACGAGAACTTCTTCTTTAAGGTTTCCAAGGCTAGCTTCACACATCGCCGCAAGACCTTGTGGAATAACTTGACAGGTTACTTTGGTAAGACCGAAGAAGTCAAGGACAAGCTGACCAAGGCTTTGGACCAAGCAGGCTTGTCACCAAGTGTGCGTGGGGAAGCTCTCAGCTTGGAAGAGTTTGCCAGCCTAGCAGATGCACTTAAAGGGCAAGGACTCTAAGATGCACGGACAAATTATTAAAGCCTTGGCGGGGTTCTACTATGTGGAAAGTGATGACCAGGTTTATCAGACGCGCGCGCGTGGGAATTTCCGTAAAAAAGGCCATACTCCCTACGTTGGGGATTGGGTAGATTTTTCTGCAGAGGAAAATTCAGAAGGCTATATCCTCAAGATTCATGAACGGAAAAACAGTCTGGTCCGTCCGCCTATTGTCAATATTGACCAAGCTGTGGTGATCATGTCTGTCAAAGAACCTGATTTTAACAGCAATTTGTTGGATCGTTTCTTGGTTCTCTTGGAGCACAAGGGCATCCATCCCATCGTCTATACTTCCAAAATGGATTTGTTGGAAGATAGAGGAGAACTGGATTTTTATGAACAGGCTTATAGTGACATCGGCTATGACTTTGTGACCAGTAAAGAGGAACTCCTGCCTTTGTTAACAGGAAAGATTACGGTCTTTATGGGGCAGACAGGTGTTGGGAAGTCAACTCTTCTCAATAAAATCGCACCAGACCTTAATCTTGAGACGGGAGAAATCTCAGATAGTCTGGGTCGTGGGCGCCATACCACTCGAGCTGTTAGTTTTTACAACCTCAATGGGGGTAAAATCGCAGACACACCAGGCTTTTCATCACTGGATTATGAAGTGACAACGGCTGAAGACCTTAATCAGGCTTTTCCAGAGATTGCCAGTGTCAGTCGAGACTGCAAATTCCGCACTTGTACCCATACCCATGAGCCAGCTTGCGCGGTTAAGCCAGCAGTGGAAAAAGGTACCATTGCGTCCTTCCGTTTTGACAACTACCTGCAATTCCTTAGCGAAATTGAAAATCGTAGAGAAACCTATAAAAAAGTCAGCAAAAAAATTCCAAAATAAGGAGAAACCTATGTCTCAATACAAGATTGCTCCGTCAATTCTGGCAGCAGATTATGCCAACTTTGAACGTGAAATCAAACGCCTAGAAGCAACTGGGGCAGAATATGCCCATATCGATATCATGGATGGTCACTTTGTACCACAAATCAGTTTTGGTGCAGGTGTGGTCGAAGCTCTTCGCCCTCATAGTAAGATGGTTTTCGATTGCCACTTGATGGTGTCAAACCCTGAGCATCATTTAGAAGATTTTGCGCGTGCAGGTGCAGATATCATCAGCATCCATGTAGAAGAGACACCTCATATTCATGGTGCCCTCCAAAAAATACGTTCACTCGGAGTTAAGCCTTCAGTCGTTATCAATCCTGGCACGCCTGTTGAAGCTATTAAGCACGTGCTTCACCTAGTTGACCAAGTTTTAGTTATGACAGTTAACCCTGGCTTCGGTGGACAAGCCTTTCTGCCAGAAACCATGGATAAGGTCCGAGAGTTGGTTGCTCTTCGTGATGCAAAAGGCTTGAACTTTGAAATCGAAGTGGATGGCGGGATTGATGATCAAACTATTGCCCAAGCCAAAGAAGCTGGTGCGACAGTTTTTGTAGCAGGTTCCTATGTCTTTAAGGGGGATGTCAATGAGCGAGTACAAACTCTCAGAAAACAACTGGACTAGGGTTGCGGTTTTTGCAGGAGGAGACCGCGGTCATTATCGAACGGACTTTGATAGTTTTGTCGGTGTGGATCGAGGCTCGCTCTGGGTCTTGGAAGAAGATTTGCCTCTTGCTCTAGCAGTCGGAGATTTTGATTCTGTGACGGAAGAAGAGCGACAGGTGATTCAAAAACGTGCCCAGCATTTTGTTCAAGTCCGACCAGAAAAGGATGATACAGATCTGGAATTGGCTCTCTTGACTATCTTTGAGAACAATCCTCAGGCTCAAGTTACTATTTTCGGTGCTTTGGGTGGTCGTATTGACCATATGTTAGCCAATGTCTTTCTGCCTAGTAATCCCAAGTTGGTGCCCTATATGCGCCAGATAGAGATTGAAGATGGACAAAATTTGATTGCCTATTGTCCAGAAGGGACCAGTCAGCTACATCCCCGTTCAGACTACGACTATCTAGCTTTTATGCCAGTTCGGGATAGCCAGCTGACTATTCTCGGAGCTAAGTATGAGTTGACAGAGGAGAATTTTTTCTTTAAAAAAGTGTACGCTTCTAACGAATATATAGATAGGGAAGTGTTGGTGACTTGCCCAGATGGCTATGTAGTCGTGCTGCATAGTAAGGACAGGAGGTAGGATGGAAAGTTTACTTGTTCTATTATTAATTGCCAACCTAGCTGCCCTCTTTCTGATTTGGCAAAGGCAGGATAAACAGGAAAAACATCTAAGTAAGAGCTTGGAGGATCAGGCAGATCATCTGTCAGACCAGTTGGATTATCGTTTTGAACAAGCCAGACAAGCTAGTCAGTTAGATCAAAAAGATTTGGAAGTGGCTGTCAGTGACCGTTTGCAAGAAGTGCGAATGGAATTGCACCAAGGTCTGACTCAGGTCCGTCAAGAAATGACAGAGAATCTCTTGCAAACTAGGGATAAGACTGACCAACGTCTTCAAGCCTTGCAGGAATCAAATGAGCAACGTTTGGAACAAATGCGCCAAACGGTCGAAGAAAAGCTAGAAAAGACCTTGCAGACACGCTTGCAGGCTTCCTTTGAGACAGTTTCCAAACAACTGGAGTCTGTCAATCGTGGCCTTGGAGAAATGCAGACAGTTGCCCGTGATGTCGGAGCTCTTAACAAGATTCTCTCTGGAACCAAGACGCGAGGGATTCTGGGAGAATTGCAACTGGGGCAAATCATCGAAGATATCATGACACCTGCCCAGTACGAACGAGAATATGCAACGGTTGAAAACTCTAGTGAACGAGTGGAGTATGCCATCAAGTTGCCTGGCCAAGGCGACCAAGAATATGTCTACCTGCCGATTGACTCCAAGTTTCCTTTGGCTGATTATTACCGCTTAGAAGAAGCTTATGAAGAGGGTGACAAGGACGAGATCGAACGCTGTCGCAAGTCACTCTTAGCAAGCGTCAAGCGCTTTGCCAAGGATATCAAGAGCAAATACATAGCACCGCCTCGGACGACCAATTTTGGAGTTTTGTTTGTTCCGACAGAAGGTCTTTATTCAGAGATTGTTCGCAATCCGGTCTTCTTTGATGATTTGAGACGGGAGGAGCAGATTATTGTCGCAGGTCCAAGTACCCTGTCAGCCCTTCTCAATTCCCTATCAGTTGGCTTCAAGACTCTCAATATCCAAAAGAGTGCCGACCATATCAGCAAGACTCTTGCCAGTGTCAAGACCGAGTTTGGCAAGTTCGGTGGCATTCTGGTTAAGGCACAAAAACATCTCCAACATGCCTCTGGCAATATTGATGAATTATTAAACCGTCGCACCACAGCTATCGAGCGGACGCTCCGTCACATTGAGTTGTCAGAAGGTGAGCCTGCGCTTGATTTACTCCATTTCCAAGAAAATGAGGAAGAATATGAAGATTAGTCACATGAAAAAAGATGAGCTGTTTGAAGGCTTTTACCTAATCAAGTCAGCTGACCTGAGGCAAACTCGAGCTGGGAAAAACTACCTAGCCTTTACCTTCCAAGATGATAGTGGCGAGATTGAAGGGAAACTCTGGGATGCCCAACCTCATAACGTTGAGGCCTTTACCGCAGGTAAGGTTGTCCACATGAAAGGACGCCGAGAAGTTTATAACAACACCCCTCAAGTCAATCAAATTACTCTCCGCTTGCCTCAACCTGGCGAACCCAATGACCCAGCTGATTTCAAGGTCAAGTCGCCAATTGATGTCAAGGAAATCCGTGACTACATGTCTCAAATGATTTTTAAAATTGAAAATCCTGTTTGGCAACGGATTGTCCGAAAGCTCTACACCAAGTATGATAAGGAATTTTACTCCTATCCAGCTGCCAAGACTAATCACCATGCCTTTGAAACGGGTTTGGCTTATCATACGGCGACCATGGTGCGTTTGGCAGATGCTATTAGCGAAGTCTATCCTCAGCTCAATAAGAGCCTGCTCTATGCGGGAATTATGCTGCATGACTTAGCTAAAGTCATTGAGTTGACGGGACCAGATCAGACCGAATACACAGTTAGAGGCAATCTCCTTGGGCATATTGCTCTAATTGATAGCGAAATTACCAAGACAGTTATGGAACTCGGTATCGATGATACCAAGGAAGAAGTCGTTCTGCTTCGTCACGTCATCCTTAGTCACCACGGCTTGCTTGAGTATGGAAGTCCAGTCCGTCCACGCATTATGGAGGCAGAGATTATCCATATGATTGACAATCTGGATGCAAGCATGATGATGATGTCAACAGCTCTTGCTTTGGTAGACAAAGGAGAGATGACCAATAAAATCTTCGCTATGGACAATCGTTCCTTCTATAAACCAGATTTAGATTAATAATTTAAGAAAAACGAGCATTTTTTAGGATAAGAATGTTCGTTTTTTTATGTGAATATGGTATAATAGATAAAATATCAAAATTAAATGAAGTAGGAAATAGAAATGAAATTAAGAAGAAGTGATCGGATGGTTGTCATTTCCAACTATTTGATTAATAATCCTTATAAACTAACTAGTCTCAATACTTTTGCTGAAAAGTATGAATCTGCTAAATCATCCATCTCAGAAGATATCGTCATTATTAAACGCGCCTTTGAGGAAATTGAAATCGGTCGTATTCAGACTGTGACTGGGGCTGGTGGAGGTGTCATCTTCACACCATCAATCTCAAGTCATGATGCCGAGGAAATGGTTGAGGACTTGCGTGCCAAGTTGTCAGAAAGTGACCGTATCTTGCCAGGTGGTTATATCTACCTGTCCGATTTACTTAGCACACCAGCTATCTTGAAAAATATTGGTCGCATTATTGCCAAGAGCTTTATGGACCAAAAAATTGATGCAGTTATGACAGTAGCGACTAAGGGTGTTCCACTTGCAAATGCAGTTGCCAATGTCCTCAATGTTCCTTTTGTTATTGTGCGCCGTGACCTGAAAATTACCGAAGGTTCAACTGTCAGCGTCAACTATGTATCAGGTTCAAGTGGTGACCGCATTGAGAAAATGTTCCTTTCAAAACGTAGTCTCAAGGCAGGCAGCCGTGTCTTGATTGTGGATGACTTCTTGAAAGGCGGCGGAACTGTCAACGGGATGATCAGTCTCTTGCGTGAGTTTGATTCAGAATTGGCAGGTGTAGCGGTCTTTGCAGACAATGCCCAAGAAGAACGTGAAAAGCAGTTTGACTACAAGTCACTCTTGAAGGTAACCAATATTGATGTCAAGAACCAAGCCATCGATGTTGAGGTTGGCAATATCTTTGACGAAGACAAATAAGAGATAGAACTAAAGGTTGGAACGATTGTCCCAGCCTTTCTTTGCAAATAGAATAGAAGGAAGCTTATGAAGACACCATTTATAAATAAAGAAGACTTAGAAGCGATTGTTGCCGAGTTCCCGACTCCCTTTCACTTGTATGATGAGAAGGGGATTCGTGAGAAGGCAAGAGCCGTCAACCAAGCATTTTCGTGGAACAAGGGCTTTAAGGAATATTTTGCAGTTAAGGCTACTCCAACCCCAGCTATCTTGAAAATTCTCCAAGAGGAAGGGTGCGGTGTGGACTGCTCTAGTTATGTGGAGCTTTTGATGAGCCATAAGTTGGATTTTCCAGGTTATGAGATCATGTTCTCTTCAAACAACACGCCAGATAAGGAATACGCCTATGCGCGTGAATTGGGTGCGACCATTAACTTGGATGCCTTTGAAGATATTGAACATCTAGAGCGAGCAGCAGGTATTCCAGAAATCATCTCTTGTCGTTACAATCCTGGAGGCGTTTTTGAGCTAGGAACAGATATCATGGACAATCCTGGAGAAGCCAAGTTTGGCATGACCAAGGACCAGCTCTTTGAAGCCTTTGCCATCTTGAAGGAAAAAGGAGCTAAGACTTTTGGGATTCACTCCTTCCTAGCGTCCAATACCGTGACCCATCTTTATTATCCAGAGTTGGCTCGTCAGCTTTTTGAATTGGCTGTTGAAATCAAGGAAAAGTTGGGCATTTCGCTAGACTTTATCAATCTTTCTGGCGGCATTGGTGTCAATTATCGTCCAGACCAAGAGCCGAACGATATCGCCTTGATTGGTGAGGGAGTTCGTAAGGTGTATGAAGAGGTTCTTACACCAGCAGGTCTTGGTCAGGTCAAGATTTTTACCGAATTGGGTCGTTTTATGCTAGCCCCTCACGGTGCTTTGGTCACAAGAGTCACTCATAAGAAAAAAACCTACCGTACTTATCTGGGTGTGGATGCATCAGCAGTCAACCTCATGCGTCCAGCTATGTATGGAGCCTACCACCATATTACTAACGTGACCCATCCAGATGGACCAGCTGAAGTGGTAGATGTGGTCGGTTCACTCTGTGAAAACAATGATAAATTTGCAGTGAATCGTGAACTTCCTCATACAGAAATCGGTGATTTGCTGATAATTCATGATACAGGTGCCCACGGTTTTTCAATGGGCTACCAGTACAACGCCAAACTTCGTTCTGCGGAAATCCTTTATACCGAAGAAGGTAAAGCTCGCCAAATCCGCCGTGCAGAGCGTCCTGAGGACTATTTTGCAACCTTGTATGGCTTTGATTTTGAAGAATAAAATGATAAATAATTGAAAATGAAATTGAAAAACAGATTGCTTTCTAAAAAATAGGCAAAAATCTTGTTTTTCCTTCAAGTCATGATATAATAAAACTATAAAACGTTTTCAAGGAAGGTAACGATATGTCTGAAGAAACAATTGATTATGGACAAGTGACAGGAATGGTGCATTCGACAGAAAGCTTTGGGTCAGTAGATGGGCCTGGTATTCGCTTTATTGTCTTTTTGCAGGGCTGTCACATGCGTTGCCAGTATTGCCACAACCCAGACACTTGGGCTATGGAGTCCAATAAATCACGTGAACGGACGGTAGATGATGTCTTGACAGAAGCCTTGCGCTACCGCGGTTTCTGGGGAAATAAGGGTGGGATTACAGTCAGTGGAGGAGAAGCCCTCTTGCAGATTGATTTCCTGATTGCTCTCTTTACCAAGGCCAAAGAACACGGAATCCACTGTACCTTGGATACCTGTGCCCTTCCTTTCCGTAATAAACCACGTTACCTTGAAAAATTTGACAAACTCATGGCTGTCACTGACTTGGTTCTCTTGGATATCAAGGAAATCAACGAAGAACAGCACAAGATTGTCACTAGCCAAACCAATAAAAATATCTTGGCCTGTGCCCAGTATCTATCAGATATTGGAAAACCTGTCTGGATTCGCCATGTGCTAGTTCCAGGATTGACAGATAGAGATGATGACTTGATTGAACTTGGTAAGTTCGTCAAGACCCTTAAAAATGTGGATAAGTTTGAAATTCTACCTTATCACACCATGGGTGAGTTCAAGTGGCGTGAACTGGGAATTCCATATTCCCTCGAAGGGGTTAAACCACCAACAGCAGATCGCGTCAAGAACGCTAAGAAACTCATGGATACCGAAAGTTATCAAGACTATATGAAACGTGTACATGGATAAAAAAGAAGCCTGATGGAAACATCGGGCTTTTAAGTTTACACAAATCTAGATAGTTAAATGAAACAAAATTTTAAATCTTTTTTACTCTCTAAATTCTGAAAAAAATCCGAAAAAGAATGTGTAAGATATAGTTACTTTTAGAAATATTAAATAGAATAGGAGAACATCTATGGAACAAAGTATTACCATTAAACATTTATGTAAGTCGTATGGCCAAACTCAAATTTTAAAAGATATTTCTTTTGAAGCAAAAGCAGGTAGAGTGACTGCTTTCCTGGGTCCAAATGGAGCTGGTAAAAGTTCAACATTACGTATTTTATTAGGATTAGACAAAGCAACATCTGGTCTTACCAAAATTGGAGATCAAACTTATAAGGAATTAAAATTTCCTCTAAAGACTGTAGGAGCTTCATTTGACAGTGTAGGTGCTCCTGATGATCGGACTGTTTATCAACATTTGAAAATTGTTGCTGCTAGTAATGGGATATCCAGTCAGCGAATTGATCAAATCTTGGATATGGTGGATATTAGCCATAAGAAAAAATCTAAAATTGGGAAATTATCATTAGGAGAAGGACAACGATTAGGAATTGCAACAGCTCTATTAGGAAATCCTCAATATCTGATATTGGATGAACCAACTAATGGGTTGGATCCAAGAGGAATTCGGTGGTTTAGAGAGTTTATAAAAAAACAAGCTCAAGAAGGAAAGACAGTCTTGCTATCATCTCATATATTATCGGAAGTGGAAGCAGTAACAGATGATGTAGTTATCATAAATAAAGGAAAAGTTCTTATAAAAGGCACTTTACAAGAAGTGATGAAAAATCTTTCTTCACTAGAAGAAGTCTTCTTTAGTTTAACAGAGGGAGGAAAGTGACATGGCACTTATATACTCTCTTCATTCTGAAATATTGAAATTGCTTTATAGGAGAGCTACTCATGTTGTATTATTCTTGATACTGGTATTTCAAACGTTTTTAGCAAATATTGGTGCTTCTCAAATTGTTTCAGTTGGTATCCATGCTACACCAGAGACAAATCCAGAATTAGCAGAAGCTATACCTTCTATTGAATTTTTAGGTTTTGATGTCACTTTATTTGGTGTTTTTATTATGATTATCCTAGGCTCAATTTACGGAGCCGCGGAGTATAAATGCTCTGCTATTCGTACAAGTCTCCTCTCTATTACAAATCGGAGTACTTTCCTAGTTTCAAAAACATTAGTTTGGCTTGTATTTTCTTTTTTCATTTCCTTTCTATCAATATTCCTGACGATTAACATGACACATTATGTTTTAGGACAAGATGGCTTATTGCTTTTTTCACTAAATGGAACAGTTTGGTTCTATATATTTTTAGCCAGTATAGCTTGGACTTTGTTGGGACTTCTAGCCTATATTATGGCTTTGACATTTAAAACAGCCATTGTTCCTCTATTATTTTTGCTTCCCCAAGTCTACAGTTTAGGAACATTCTTAGCAAACTATATATCGGTTGCAAAATTTCTTCCAGTTGCATTGGGGCAAGGATTGATTGCTACATCTCCTCAAATTTTAGAACATAATAGTTTACAACATATTTTACTTTTACTTTGTTGGAGCCTCTCATTCTTGGCTTTAGCAATCTACCGATTACTTAAGTCAGATATTGGAGGAGGTGAATAAGTTGAAAGAGCAACTTAAAAGTGAGTATCTCAAGTTTATGATGAATCCTTGGCACTGGTTGGTTATAGGTGCTCTATTACTGTGTGTTCCAGCGTTAGTTATTTTTTTAAATAATAAGCCAGACCAGTTGACTCTACAGTTTGTTTTGGAACAGCTACTGCAAAGTCTATATTTAGGACAGGCAGGTTTCGTTAGTCTAGCGGTTCTATTTATAGGTCAAGAATTTACAGGTTCTAGCCTTCGTACCAGTTTTCTTACCTGTCCAAATCGTTTGAAATTTATAATATCTAAACTAGCTATTCTATTATGTATTGAAATTATCCTATTGGTCGCTGTAATATCATTATGTATACTACTCGCCCAAGGATACTACAATATCAATCTTTTGAGCGATATTAAACATGTTCTAACAATTCTATTTCCAGCTTGTATTTCTATTCTAACCTTCGCTCTTTTAAGTGGTATTTTTGTATTTATTTCCCAGTCTTTTATCTTAATTTTGGGAATAAGTTTATCCCTTTTATTGGGGTTGGGGCAAATGTTATTACAATTCAGTTCTTTTTTTAGAAATTTACCATTACTAGCTAGTATGAATTGTTTTTATACCTATCCATTGTCTCTTTATTATCCAGTGTGGCAAGGCTTAGGGATACAAATAGTTTGGTTATTAATTGTTTTTCTATTTGCTACACTGATACTTATAGGAAGAAATGTAGGCTAAAGACAGGGGATATCCTGTCTTTTTCTCGGTTAGTGCTATAATATAGTTAGGAGGGTGAGTTATGGCTTATAAAATTTTGGTTGTAGATGATGATCTTGCTATTCTTCGCCTAATAAAAAAAGTACTAGAATATGAAAAATATGAAGTAGTTATACGAAATAAGATAGAAGAGATTGATCTTTGTGATTTTACAGGCTTTGACTTGATTCTATTAGATATTATGATGCCTGTTAGTGGTTTAGAGATCTGTCAGATGATTCGCGAACAGATAACTGTTCCTATCTGTTTTATAACTGCCAAGGATATGGATGAAGATTTAGTAGCTGGAATTAATGCAGGTGCTGATGATTATATTATGAAGCCCTTTAGTATGCAAGAATTGTTAGCACGTGTTAAAATGCACTTACGTCGTGAAGAACGGATTAAAGGAAATGTTCATCAAATAAAGATTGGGAAGTTTATACTATATACGAATAGTAAGGAACTGTTTGTAAACGATGATAAGATTGCTCTGACAAGGAGGGAATTTGACATAGTGAATCTTTTGGCAAGCAACCCAAGTAAAATATATTCTATTGAGGAAATTTATAATTATCTATATCCACAAAGTTCAGAAGCGCTTTTACGTTCGGTTTCAGAGTACATTTATCAAATTCGTCAAAAGCTGAAACCTTATCAATTAAATCCAATTAAAACCTTATACGGTGGAGGATATCAATGGGTAGAATCAAAAGTTTTAGACAATTAATTCGAGAAACCTGTTGGAGAATTATTTGGCAGTTTAGTCTTGGCTTACTAATGGCCTATCTTATTCCCTTAGCTTCAGTATCTATACAAATAAATGAAGATGGGAAACCTTTAAACAATAGTGGTCTTCTATCAATCTTTTTGAATGTGTCATCATGGATATATATTTGTGTTTTATTGATTATTCTAATAAGTTATCACATTGGAAAATTGTTGAAAAAACTGAGTTATGAAATGACTTTGATTTATGAAAATAATATATGGTTAGAGCGGGAATGTACAGAAAGATTAACGGTTAAAGAATTTCGTGAGACAGGAAATCGGATTATTGTGATGCAAGATAGAATTCGACAATTAATAATTGATGAGAAAGAACAGAAAGAAGCTTTGATGTTTCAGGTTTCAGCAGCTTCTCATGATTTAAAGACTCCCTTAACCATTATTAAGGGGAATGTGGAATTTTTGCAGACGATAACTGAAAGCAACCAATCTCAAGAATGCTTATCAGATATAGGAAGAGCTAGTCAACAGTTACTAGATTACTTCAATCAATTGATTCACTATTCTAAAACCTATTATGATGATGAGACAGGTTGGACGGAGTATTCCTCTTCAGATTTTATTAATGAATTAGAGAAAGAAGTCTCTTTTTTGATAAAAAATCAGATGAAGTTTTCTTTTGAACAGAATGTGAACGGAACTGAAAACTATTATATAAATCCATCTCTTCTGATTCGTGCAATACAAAATATTTTAACAAATGCTTTGGAATACGCCGATAAACAGAATCCTAAAATTAACATTAGGGTAGAGCAAGAGGGGAAGGAATTGAAAATAGGTATATGGAATAATGGTTCGGAATTTCCAGATGAAGTTTTAAATAATTTTGGAAAGCTCTTTTATCGTATGGACAAAGCTAGATCGGTTAAAGAGCAACATTATGGTATTGGACTTAGTTTTGTATGTAGAGTTGCAAAACTACACAAAGGCCGAGTTGAGCTTAGAAATAGAGACGAGGGAGCAGAAGTTTTAATAACTGTGAATTGTATTAAATCATAGTGATTTACTTGTTAATTATGATTGAATATGTTTTATATGTGAGCTTTTAAACTATTTAACTTTTTTGACTAGTATAAGATGTAACGGTAGATAATAAAAACGAATGATGATATCTGGTTGATGAAAACTATTTATCATTCATTCGTTTTTTAATTATTGGATAATTTACGTAGCTTTATCTCGAACGTTGTTTTCCAGCGTTGCGATTTTTGTGTTTTTTCTTGCTTGTGATAGCAGTTGTTTGTTCAGGGGTAACGTCTTTTCGTCCACTTGGTGTAGAGAAAGCACGTGCTTTTGGTGGGTTCTTGGCTAGTTCTTCACGGACTTTTTTGCGAAGTTTTGGACGAACGATATAGTTGACGATAAACTGTTGGAGAATCATCATGAAACCACCGACAACCCAGTAAAGAGTAACACTGGCTGGTGAGAAGAGGGAGAAGACGACGATCATGAGTGGGCTCATGTAAATCATTTTCTTAAGTTGTTCACGTTGCATTTCATCTTCTACTCCGTGAAGTGAAAGAAGCGATTGAAGATAGTAAAGAATACCAGCGAAGGCAACCAAAATCATACTTGGAGAACCTAGAGGAATTCCTAGGTAGCTTGCTTGAGCAACACCTTCAGTATGTTGGGCAGCAAAGTAGATAGCAGAGAAGAAAGGCATTTGAAGGAGTACAGGGAAACATCCTACACCACCAAACATGCTGATGCCGTGCTCTTTTTGAGCTGCAAAGAGAGCTTGTTGGGCTTCGAGTTTTTCTTCTTGAGTAGTTGCTTCTTTGAGACGTGTTTGGTGTGGCTCAAGGACGTGCTTGAGGGCGTTCATCTTTTCAGAGTGAAGTGTTGCCTTCCATGATTGGTAGATACCAAGTGGCAAGATAATCAAGCGAACAATAATGGTTACGATGATGATACCAACCCCAAAACCAAGCCCCTTGTCATTGGCGAAGTACTTGATAGCTTCAGCCATAGGAGCTCCAATCGTATTCCAAATAAATCCTGTTGGCTGGCCTGTGGCTTTATCGACATTGACACAGCCAGTTAAGACTAGCAACATAGCCACTCCCATAGCTGAGAGTGCAAAACGTTTAATAGATTTCACTGTTTTTATTCCTTCTTTAAAAATTATACCTTTCTATTCTACTGTTTTTTTACAAAATATACAATAGTTCTAGAGACCTAATTTGCGATTTTAAAGTCAGGGTAAGGAGGAAAGTTGCTCAGTTTGACATCTAAGTAGCTGACTTTTGAAAAAGGTGTGGGTCCTTTTCGGATTTCTTGGATAAATTTTGCCATGGTAGTAGATGAGTCTGCTTGGGCTAAGATTTCGACTGTGCCATCGTCGTTATTCCATACCCGACCTGTGATGCCACCAATTTCAAGTGCCAGGCTGTAAACACCCCAACGAAAGCCGACTCCTTGCACCCTACCTTGGGCAATCATTCTAACCTTTTGCATACTAAACCCCTTTGATTGTGTTATAATATTTCTATGACTATTATAACCTCAAAAGCCAATTCTGTGGTAAAAAACGCCAAGAAATTACACCAAAAAAAATACCGCAAGTCTGCCTATTTGATTGAAGGCTGGCACTTGTTTGAAGAAGCTGTTCAAGCTGGAGTGACGATTGAGAAAATCTTTGCCTTAGAAAATTACCGAGATCAGTTAGTCTCGTTTCCGCAAACTGTCTGGGTCTCAGAGGATATTTTGCTAGATTTGGCGGATTCTCAGACTCCACAGGGAATTGTTGCCGTGGTTCAAAAAGAAGAAGTAGGGCAAGCTGACTTTAGCCAGGGCAAGTTCTTATTTTTGGAAGATGTGCAAGATCCTGGTAATGTGGGAACGATCATTCGGACTGCGGATGCAGCAGGTTTTACTGGAGTGATTGTTTCAGAAAAGTCGGCAGATATCTACAGTCTCAAAACCCTACGTTCCATGCAAGGCAGTCATTTTCATCTGCCTATTTACCGGATGTCTAGTCAAAGGCTTCTCGAGGGAGCTAAAGAAGCAGGTATCCCAGTGCTGGCAACAACCCTATCTAAAGATTCTGTTGATTACAGAGAACTGCCTCCCATAGAAAATTTTGTACTAGTCATGGGAAATGAGGGTCAAGGAATTAGTCCCCTCATGGCTGAAAGTGCAGACCAGTTGGTTCACATTAGTATGAAGGGACAGGCGGAGAGTTTGAATGTTGCCGTTGCAGCAGGTATTTTAGTTTTCCATTTAAGCTAATTTTAACTTTCTTTGTTATAATCAAGGAAAGATGTTCATAGAAAAGGAGAAAAGATGAATCACACTATTATTCATGACCGCGCAGGTCTTAATCAATTTTACGCTAAAGTTTATGCCTTTGTTGGTCTGGGAATCGGACTATCTGCTTTGGTATCAGGCCTTATGTTGACGGTCTTTCAATCTCAGTTGGTTTACTTTTTGATGCAGGGACGTCTCTGGTTGACCATTGCTACTTTTGCGGAGTTGGCCTTGGTTTTCGTTGCCAGTAGTATGGCTTTAAAGAATAGCCCAGCGGCTCTTCCAGTATTTTTACTTTACTCAGTATTAAACGGCTTTACCCTCAGTTTTGTGGTGGCCTTCTATACTCCAGGTACAGTTTTATCTGCCTTTGTATCGAGCGCCCTTCTCTTCTTTGTCATGGCGGCAGTTGGTATCTTCACCAAGAAAGATTTAAGTGGCCTTGGTCGGGCTATGATGGCAGCTCTTATCGGTTTGCTGATTGCTATGGTAGTCAATATTTTCTTGGCTAGCGGTTTCTTTGATTATATGATTAGCGTAGCCATGGTCTTGGTCTTCTCTGGGCTGATTGCTTCAGATAACCAAAAAATTCGCTATGCCTATGAGCAATCACAAGGTCGTGTAGCGACAGGTTGGGTTGTGTCAATGGCTCTCAGTATCTATCTTGATTTTATCAATCTTTTCCTAAGTATTCTACGTATCTTTGGTCGCAATGACTAGAAGGTCCCTAACATCAGTGTTCGAAGGAGCACTGATTTTTTTATATTTGGTCTTTTCTTTTCTTGGAAATAGGTGTATAATGCTTTTAATTAATTTTTTGAGGAGTAGTTTATGAAGAAAAGTTTTATTCATCAACAAGAAGAGATTTCCTTTGTCAAAAACACTTTTACCCAGTATTTGAAAGATAAGTTAGAAGTTGTCGAAGTTCAAGGTCCTATCTTGAGTAGGGTCGGCGATGGTATGCAGGACAACTTATCAGGTGTGGAGAATGCCGTATCGGTCAAGGTTCTCCAAATCCCTGATGCTACTTATGAAGTGGTGCACTCCCTTGCTAAATGGAAACGCCATACTTTGGCTCGTTTTGGTTTCGGTGAGGGAGAAGGTCTTTTTGTCCACATGAAGGCCCTTCGTCCAGACGAAGATTCGCTGGATGCGACCCACTCTGTTTATGTTGACCAGTGGGACTGGGAGAAAGTTATCCCAAATGGACAACGCAACATTGCCTACCTAAAAGAAACAGTTGAGAAGATTTACAAGGCCATTCGCTTGACTGAGCTAGCAGTAGAAGCCCGCTATGACATCGAATCAATCTTGCCAAAACAAATCACTTTTATCCACACAGAAGAGTTGGTAGAACGCTACCCAGACTTGACACCAAAAGAGCGTGAAAATGCTATCTGTAAAGAATTTGGTGCTGTTTTCTTGATTGGTATCGGTGGGGAATTACCAGACGGTAAACCGCACGATGGACGTGCACCAGACTACGATGACTGGACGAGCGAATCTGAAAATGGTTACAAGGGTCTGAATGGCGATATTCTTGTTTGGAATGAGTCTCTGGGGGGAGCCTTTGAGTTGTCTTCTATGGGAATCCGTGTAGATGAAGAAACGCTTCGTCGTCAGGTTGCCATTACAGGTGATGAAGACCGCTTGGAATTGGAATGGCACAAGGCTTTGTTGAATGGCCTATTCCCATTGACAATCGGTGGGGGAATTGGACAATCTCGTATGGCCATGTTCCTTCTTCGTAAGAAACACATCGGAGAAGTGCAAACAAGTGTTTGGCCTCAAGAAGTCCGCGATACTTACGAAAATATTTTGTAGAGAATCGAACCGCAAGGTTCGGTTTTCTTTCTCTTTTCGCCTATAATTTGGTATAATAAACGGTATGAAAATCGTATCAGGAATCTATGGGGGACGTCCCCTCAAGACACTAGAAGGAAAGACGACAAGACCTACTTCGGATAAGGTTAGGGGAGCCATTTTTAACATGATTGGTCCCTACTTTGAAGGGGGACGAGTTTTGGACCTTTATGCAGGTTGTGGTGGCTTGTCAATCGAAGCAGTATCGCGTGGAATGTCCAGCGCTGTTTTGGTGGAGCGAGACCGTAAGGCTCAGGCTATCGTGGCTGAAAATATTCAGATGACCAAGGAAGTTGGAAAATTTCAACTCCTCAAGATGGATGCAGAAAGGGCATTGGAACAGGTATCTGGCAAATTCGACCTCATTTTCTTAGACCCTCCTTATGCCAAGGAACAAATCGTAGCAGATATTGAAAAAATGGCTGAGAAAGAGCTTTTTTCTGAAGATGTCATGGTCGTGTGTGAGACGGATAAGGCCGTTGAACTTCCAGAAGAAATTGCCTGTCTTGGCATCTGGAAGGAAAAGATTTATGGAATTAGTAAGGTGACAGTCTATGTCAGATAAGATTGGCTTATTTACAGGCTCATTTGATCCGATGACAAATGGGCATATGGATATCATTGAACGGGCTAGCAAACTCTTTGACAAGCTCTATGTGGGTATTTTTTTTAATCCCCACAAACAAGGATTTCTCCCTCTTGAAAATCGTAAACGGGGCTTAGAAAAGGCTGTGAAACATTTGGGAAATGTTGAAGTCGTGTTTTCCCATGATGAATTGGTGGTTGATGTTGCAAAAAGACTAGGGGCTACTTGTCTAGTGCGAGGCTTGAGGAATGCGTCGGATTTGCAATACGAAGCCAGTTTTGATTACTACAACCATCAGCTGTCTCCTGATATAGAAACCATTTATTTACATAGCCGACCGGAACATCTTTATATCAGTTCATCAGGCGTTAGAGAGCTTTTGAAATTTAGTCAGGATATTGCTTGCTATGTTCCCGAGAGTATTTTGGAGGAAATAAGAAATGAAAAAAAAGATTAGATGGCCCTTATATGTCATTGCGGCCTTAATTGTGACTTTCTTGGCATTTGTAGTGCCCTTGCCCTATTATATAGAGGTTCCAGGTGGTTCGGAAGATATTCGCCAAGTCCTTAAAGTCAATGACACAGAAGATAAGGAAGCTGGTGCCTATCAATTCGTTACGGTTGGTGTCCAGCACGCTACTTTAGCCCATATGATTTATGCTTGGTTGACGCCTTTTACAGATATTCGTAGTGCCCAAGAGACTACAGGTGGCTCTTCCGATGTGGAATTTATGCGGATCAATCAATTCTACATGCAGACATCGCAAAATATGGCCAAGTATCAAGGACTGAAAACAGCTGGTAAGGATATTGAACTCAAATATCTTGGGGTTTATGTCTTGACTGTGACGGATAATTCGACCTTTAAAGGGATTCTCAATATCTCTGATACGGTCACAGCAGTCAATGCTCAGACCTTTGATAGTTCCAAAGACTTGATTGATTACGTCAATTCTCAAAAATTAGGGGATTCAGTCAAGGTAACTTATGAAGAGGATGGGCAAACCAAGTCTGCAGAAGGTAAGATTATCACCTTGGAAAATGGCAAAAATGGAATTGGAATCGGCTTGATTGACCGTACAGAAGTGACCAGTGATGTCCCAATTCGCTTTTCAACAGCTGGTATCGGTGGTCCAAGTGCAGGTCTCATGTTTAGTCTGGCCATCTATACCCAAATAGCTGACCCTGGCCTTCGTAATGGCCGTATCGTTGCCGGTACAGGTACCATTGACCGTGATGGTAATGTGGGGGATATTGGAGGTATCGATAAGAAAGTTGTAGCTTCGGCTAGAGAAGGTGCTGCTATTTTCTTTGCCCCTGATAACCCTATTAGCGAAGAAGAACAAAAAGCACATCCTGATGCGAAAAATAACTACCAAACAGCCCTGGAAGCAGCTAAAACAATCAAGACAGATATGAAAATCGTGCCAGTTAAAACCCTACAAGATGCAATTGATTACTTGAAAAACAATCCCTAATTTTTAAGTGAAGTTTCCAAACTAGCGTACAAACAGAGAAGATGGTATAATAGTCAAATGGTTCAATTATTATTCACTCTAAGCAGTCACATGCTCTTTATTTATGTGAGTTTTTACCTTTTAAAGGATCTTGTTAGATGGGAAAATGTTTTAAAAGTGACAGCTGAGAATACAGGAAAAGTTCGTTTACTAGTAGCCTTTTTCAGCATTGTAATGGGCTACATCATGAGTTCTTTCTTTATCAGCCTGTATCAGTTGTGGCAAGAAGCGCTTAGAGGATTATTATAAAATCAAGAGTAAAGGAAATAAGTATGGAAAAAATTGTGGTTCAAGGTGGCGATAATCGTCTGGTAGGAAGTGTTACGATCGAAGGAGCAAAGAATGCAGTCTTGCCTTTGTTGGCAGCGACTATTCTAGCAAGTGAAGGAAAGACCGTCTTGCAGAATGTTCCGATTTTGTCAGATGTTTTCACTATGAATCAGGTGGTTCGTGGTTTGAATGCCAAGGTAGATTTTGATGAGGAGGCTCATCTTGTCGAGGTGGATGCGACTGGCGATATCACTGAGGAAGCTCCTTACAAGTATGTCAGCAAGATGCGTGCATCTATCGTTGTCTTAGGGCCAATTCTTGCTCGTGTAGGTCATGCCAAGGTATCTATGCCAGGCGGTTGTACGATTGGTAGTCGACCTATTGATCTTCATTTGAAAGGTCTGGAAGCCATGGGAGCTAAGATTAGTCAGACAGCTGGTTACATCGAAGCCAAGGCTGATCGCTTGCATGGCGCTCATATCTACATGGACTTCCCAAGTGTTGGTGCTACGCAGAACTTGATGATGGCAGCGACTCTAGCTGATGGGGTAACAGTGATTGAAAATGCTGCGCGTGAGCCTGAGATTGTTGACCTAGCTATTCTCCTCAATGAAATGGGAGCTAAGGTCAAAGGTGCTGGTACAGAGACCATTACCATTACCGGTGTTGACAAACTTCATGGTACGACTCACAATGTAGTCCAAGACCGTATCGAAGCAGGAACCTTTATGGTAGCTGCTGCCATGACTGGTGGTGATGTCTTGATTAAAGACGCTGTTTGGGAGCACAACCGTCCCTTGATTGCCAAATTGCTTGAAATGGGAGTGGAAGTGACAGAGGAGACTGAAGGAATTCGAGTTCGCTCTCAACTAGAAAATTTAAAAGCTGTTCATGTGAAAACCTTGCCCCACCCAGGATTTCCAACAGATATGCAGGCTCAATTTACAGCCTTGATGACCGTCGCAAAAGGGGAATCAACTATGGTGGAGACAGTTTTCGAAAATCGTTTCCAACACTTAGAAGAAATGCGTCGCATGGGCTTGCATTCTGAGATTATCCGTGATACAGCTCGTATTGTTGGTGGTCAACCTTTGCAGGGGGCAGAAGTTCTTTCAACTGACCTTCGTGCCAGTGCAGCCTTGATTTTGACAGGTTTGGTAGCACAAGGAGAAACTGTGGTCGGTAAATTGGTTCACTTGGATAGAGGTTACTACCGTTTCCATGAGAAGTTAGCGCAGCTAGGTGCTAAGATTCAGCGGATTGAGGCAAGTGATGAAGATGAATAAGAGATCAAGCTACGTAATCAAGCGTTTACTTTTAGTCATTTTGGTACTGTTTTTAGGTGCTCTAGCCTTAGGTATCGGCTTAATGGTAGGTTATGGAATCTTGGGCAAGGGTCAAGATCCATGGGCTATCCTGTCTCCAGCAAAATGGCAGGAATTGATTCATAAATTTACAGGAAATTAGGCTGGAGAACCAGTCTTTTTCTAGAGATAAGGAGAAAAATGGATAAAAAAACAAGACAGACACTGATCGGGCTGCTAGTGTTATTGCTTTTATCTGCGGGAAGCTATTATATCAAGCAGATGCAGTCGACAGCTAATAGTCCTAAAACAAAGGTTAGTCAGAACAAACAAGCTTCTGAAGCTCCTAGTCAAGAATTGGCAGAAAGTGTCTTAACAGACGCAGTCAAGAGTCAAATAAAAGGGAGTCTTGAGTGGAATGGATCAGGTGCTTTTATTGTCAATGGTAATAAAACAAATCTAGATGCTAAGGTTTCAAGTAAGCCTTATGCTGATAACAAAACAAAGACAGTGGGTAAGGAAACCGTGCCAACTGTAGCTAATGCCCTCTTGTCTAAGGCTACTCGCCAGTACAAGAATCGTGAAGAAACTGGAAACGGTTCGACTTCTTGGACTCCACCAGGCTGGCATCAGGTCAAGAATCTAAAGGGATCTTATACCCATGCAGTCGATAGAGGTCACTTGTTAGGCTATGCCTTAATCGGTGGCTTAGATGGTTTCGATGCCTCGACAAGCAATCCTAAAAACATTGCTGTTCAAACAGCCTGGGCAAATCAGGCGCAAGCCGAGGATTCAACTGGTCAAAACTACTATGAAAGTATGGTACGTAAAGCCTTGGACCAAAACAAGCGTGTCCGTTACCGTGTAACCCTTTATTATGCTTCAAACGAGGATTTAGTTCCTTCAGCTTCACAGATTGAAGCCAAGTCTTCAGACGGAGAATTGGAATTCAATGTTCTGGTTCCCAATGTTCAAAAAGGGCTTCAACTGGATTACCGAACTGGAGAAGTAACGGTTACTCAGTAAAAGATAACATAAACTCCTATGTCACTTGTGGATATAGGAGTTCTTTTTTACTAGTTTAAGCAGGGTTACAATAGACACTGATACTCAATGAAAATCAAAGTGCAAACTAGGAAGCCAGCCGCAGGTTGCTCAAAGCACAGCTTTGAGGTTACAGATAAAGCTGACGTGGTTTGAAGAGATCTTCGAAGAGTATGAGAAAAAATAATATGTACTGGACTATATTTTGTGATATAATAAAGGATAAGATACTATTTTAGGAGAAGAACTATGGAAGACCCAAGTAGTCAGAATTTGTTGCTACAATTTGTTTTATTGTTTATCTTGACGATGTTAAATGCTTTTTTCTCAGCCACAGAAATGGCCATGGTTTCACTTAATCGTGCGCGGGTTGAACAAAAGGCAGAAGAAGGAGATAGACGCTATATCCGTCTGCTGAAGATACTAGAAAATCCTAACCACTTTTTATCAACCATTCAAGTAGGGATTACCCTGATTACGATCTTATCAGGGGCGAGTTTGGCAGACACTCTGGGACGAGAAATTGCATCTTGGCTTGGAAATGGTGAAACATCTTATGCCGTTGCCAGTTTTCTGTCTTTAGCATTTTTGACTTATATTTCCATCGTTTTTGGGGAATTGTATCCTAAGAGAATCGCTCTTAATCTAAAAGATGCCTTGGCGATTCGTACAGCGCCAGTTATTATTGGATTGGGGAAACTAGTTAGTCCCTTTGTTTGGCTCTTATCTGCATCTACCAATCTCTTGAGTCGCTTGACTCCGATGACCTTTGACGATGCTGACGAAAAAATGACCCGTGATGAAATTGAGTACATGTTGACAAAAAGTGAAGAAACACTAGATGCTGACGAAATTGAGATGTTACAAGGGATCTTTTCACTGGACGAATTAATGGCCAGAGAAGTCATGGTTCCTCGAACGGATGCCTTTATGGTGGATATTCAGGATGATAGTCAAACTATCATCCAAAGTATTTTAAAACAAAATTATTCTCGTATCCCTGTCTATGATGGAGACAAGGATAACGTGATTGGAATTATTCACACCAAGAGTCTCCTTAAGGCGGGCTTTGTGGACGGTTTTGACAATATTGTTTGGAAGAGAATCTTACAAGATCCACTTTTTGTTCCTGAAACTATTTTTGTGGATGATTTGTTAAAAGAACTGCGCAATACCCAAAGACAAATGGCAATCTTGCTGGATGAATACGGTGGGATGGCTGGTTTGGTGACCCTAGAAGACCTCTTAGAGGAAATCGTTGGGGAAATCGATGACGAAACAGATAAAGCGGCAATAGATGTTCATCAAATCGGTGAGGATACTTACATTGTTCAAGGTACCATGAATCTCAATGATTTTAATGACTACTTTGATGTTGAACTGGAAAGTGATGACGTTGATACCATCGCTGGTTACTATTTGACAGGAGTTGGGACCATTCCAACGACTGAGAAACTCAGTTATGAATTAGTCAGCCAAAACAAACAGCTTATCCTAACCAATGATAAGGTGAAAAATGGACGTGTTACCAAGGTAAAAGTCCAAATTACCGAAGTTGAAATAGAAGAAGAAACAGAGTAAAATAGAGGCTTTTGTCACCAGGCGTGACAAAGCTTTTTTCAGTTGATTTCAAAAGGAATTGTGTCCTCGAAAAAACTTAGTCTCAGAAGTTTTTTAAAATCATGCTTATTTAGCTGAAGAAAAAGAAAAAAGCCCTTTAAATTGGGCTTTCTGTTCATTTGAAACCTGATAAATCAAGCTATAGAAGGCGGTAGACGGATTTGAACCGACGATCAAGCTTTTGCAGAGCCGTGCCTTACCACTTGGCTATACCGCCATAACTCTTACTATTATACCTTGAAAATTTCTCTACGTCAATAGTTTCTTAATCAAAAAAATAGTTTACAAAAATGAGTTTTATGTCTATAAATAAAAATGTAAGGAAAGTATGAATTTAAAGGCTTTTAGGGAGCTATTTCTAGAGTAACTTTTTCATGAAATGAGATGAAAAACTGAAAAAACTTGACAAATAAAATTTTTTTGGTAGAAATGCGCCTAAATATTCTGAAAATTCGTTTACTTTTTAGAAGATATATGTTATAATTTCCAATAAGCCAAAATTTTTCAATAGGAGTTACAAACATGAAAAAAAGTAGAGTATTTGTTGCAGCAGGAGTTGCTTTATTAGCAACAGGTGTGTTAGTTGCTTGTGGAAATTCGAAATCATCTGATTCGACAGCTCCAAAAGCCTATGGCTATGTTTATTCAGCTGATCCAGAAACATTGGACTATCTTATCTCTGGAAAACAGAGTACGAAAGTGGCTACTTCAAACGGAATCGATGGCCTCTTTACAAATGATAAATACGGAAACTTGACTCCTGCGATTGCAGAAGACTGGTCTGTATCAAAAGATGGATTGACTTATACCTACAAAATTCGTAAAGGTGTAAAATGGATGACATCTGATGGTGAAGAATATGCTGAAGTGACTGCTAAAGATTTTGTGAATGGATTGAAACATGCGACAGATAAAAAATCAGAAGCGCTTTACCTAGCTGAAACTTCTGTTAAAGGTTTATCTGACTATTTGACAGGTAATTCAAAAGATTTCTCTACAGTAGGTATTAAAGCGGTCGATGATTATACTCTTGAGTATACTTTGAACCAACCAGAACCATACTGGAATTCTAAGATGGCTTACTCAATTTTCTGGCCGTTAAACGAAGAATTTGAAAAATCAAAAGGTTCTGATTTTGCTAAAGCAACAGATCCTACATCCTTACTTTACAACGGACCTTTCTTGCTTAAAGGTTTGACTGCTAAATCTTCTATCGAATTTGCTAAGAATGAGCAGTACTGGGATAAAGAGAATGTTCATTTAGATACAGTCACACTTGCATACTTTGATGGTTCAGACCAAGAATCACTTGAACGTAACTTTACAAGTGGAGCTTATAGTTTTGCTCGTCTTTACCCAACAAGTTCAAACTTCTCAAAAGTAGAGGAGTCATACAAGGATAATATTTTCTACACTCCATCAGGAGCTGGTGTTGGAGGTTTAGGTGTAAATATTGATCGTCAAAATTACAAATATACTTCTAAGACAACAGATGAAGAGAAAACATCTACTAAGAAAGCTCTTCTTAACAAAGATTTCCGTCAAGCCTTGAACTTTGCCTTTGATCGTACAGCTTATTCTGCTCAAGTTAACGGTAAAGAAGGCGCTCCTCTAGCAGTTCGTAATCTATTTGTGAAACCGGACTTTGTTTCTGCAGGTGAAAAAACTTTCGGTGACTTGGTTGCTGAAAAAGTTACGACTTATGGAGACGAGTGGAAAAATGTAAACTTTGCTGATGGTCAAGACGGTCTCTTTAACGCTGACAAAGCTAAAGCAGAATTTGCTAAAGCTAAAACTGCTCTGGAAGCAGAAGGAGTGAAATTCCCTATCCACTTGGATGTTCCAGTAGATCAAACGTCTAAAAACTATATCGCACGTATTCAGTCGTTCAAACAATCAGTTGAAAAAGTTTTAGGTGAAGAAAATGTTGTCATCGATATTCAACAAATTTCTAAAGATGAATTCTTTAATGTAACTTATTATGCTGCTAATGCGGCGGCTGAGGATTGGGATCTTTCAGGTGCTGTTGGATGGAATCCTGACTATGAAGATCCATCAACTTATCTTGATATCCTTAAATCAACTAATAGTGAGCAAACGAAAACTTATATGGGCTATGATGACCCATCAAATGCAGCTGCAGCAAAAGTTGGTATGAAAGATTACGATAAATTGCTCGATGAAGCTGGAAAAGAAACAAGTGATCTTAACAAGCGTTATGAAAAATATGCTGCTGCTCAAGCTTGGTTGACAGACAGCTCACTCTTCCTACCAGCTATGTCTTCTAGCGGTGCTGCACCATTTATTTCTCGTGTTGTACCATTCTCAGCTTCTTATAGCCAATCTGGAGATAAAGCTTCAGATGTCTACTTCAAATATATTCAGTTACAAGATAAAGTTGTAACGAAGGCTGATTATGAACAAGCTCGTGAGAAATGGCTCAAAGAGAAAAAAGAATCAAACGAAAAAGTTCAAAAAGAATTGACTAAACACGTTAAATAAATAACTCTCAAGAGAACTTTCTCTCCATGAGGAGAAGGTTCTTTTGGGATTTAAAAAGGAAACGATATGAAGAAATATATTTTTATGCGTGTCTTGCGTTCATTGTTGTCTATTTTCTTGGTGACAACTTTAACCTACACGATTATCTATACGATGGTACCTCGTAAATTGATTTTTAAACAGGATACCAACTATAATAAGATTGCAACGACTCCAGATAAACGGGATAATTATGAAAATACTGTTTATGAGCGTATGGGCTATATCGAGTACTACGATACCAAAGAGCTGCAAGAAAAAGCTAGTAAATTAGATTCATCGGTAACAGTTGATGCTAATGATAGCAATAAAGCGATTTATGAGAAATACATTAACCAATTAGGTAATGGTTGGACACTAGGTGTATTTTCAGAGAGTGGTCAGTTCTATGCTACGCGTGAAATTCCGATTTTTGAACGTGTTTTCAAATTCTATGCTAACTTGCTTGATATTGATCATACAAACAAGATTCAAGACCCTGAAAATCCAAACTTAGAACGCTATCTTCGCTTTGAAAATGATCCTGCTATTGGATGGTCGTTAGTTGGTTCAGGTACAAAACATAAGTATCTGTTGTATTTTAACAACCAATTCCCATTTGTACACCAAAACTTTGTGAATGTTAATTTAGGTGATTCTTACCCAACTTATGCAAACACGCCCGTACTTCAAGTCATTACACAAGGTCAAGGACAAACAAAGACTGGACAAGTTCAATTCCCTACTGGTAAGAAGACTTCATCTGTAGATATTTACTCACGTACTTATAAATCACCTAGTCAGGCAGACGCTCGTGAGGTAGCCAACTATGGTAAAAATGACCCGTATACAGCTACAGAGAGCAACTATCAGTATCCATCAATGATTGCAAGCTCTGCTGTTGCTGGATTAATTGGTTTGATTATTTCGTATGCTATTGCAATCCCTCTTGGGTCTGCTATGGCTCGCCATAAGAATACTTGGATTGATAGCTTCTCGACAGGTGCATTGACCTTCTTGCTTGCTCTTCCAACTATTGCCTTGGTTTATATCGTTCGTTTGATTGGATCATCTATTGGTCTTCCAGATTCGTTCCCTATCTTGGGTGCTGGAGATTGGCGTTCTTATGTCTTGCCAGCAGTTATTCTAGGATTGCTAGGAGCACCAAGTACAGCTATCTGGATTCGTCGTTACATGATCGATTTGCAATCTCAAGACTTCGTTCGTTTTGCTCGTGCCAAAGGTTTGTCTGAAAAAGAAATTTCAAACAAACATATCTTTAAAAACGCAATGGTTCCTTTGGTTTCAGGTATTCCTGGTGCCGTTATCGGGGTTATCGGTGGTGCAACTCTTACTGAAACAGTCTTCGCCTTCCCAGGTATGGGTAAAATGTTGATTGACTCTGTTAAGGCGTCAAATAACTCGATGGTAGTTGGTCTTGTCTTCATCTTCACATGTATTTCTATCTTCTCACTCTTTGTAGGGGATATCTGGATGACAATGCTTGACCCACGTATTAAATTGACAGAGAAAGGAGGCAAATAATGTCAACAATCGATAAAGAAAAATTTCAGTTTGTAAAACGTGACGATTTTGCCTCTGAAACGATTGATGCACCAGCTTATTCATACTGGGGATCTGTCTTCAGACAGTTTTTGAAGAAAAAATCGACAGTTGCTATGCTAGGTATTTTGGTCGCTATTATTTTAATGAGCTTTATTTACCCAATGTTCTCAGATTTTGATTTCAACGATGTAAGTAAGGTAAATGACTTCAGTGCTCGCTTTATCAAGCCTAACGCTGAACATTGGTTTGGTACAGATAGTAATGGTAAATCCTTGTTTGATGGGGTTTGGTTTGGTGCGCGTAACTCTATCCTCATCTCTGTAATTGCTACTTTTATTAACCTTGTAATTGGTGTTATTGTTGGTGGAATTTGGGGAATTTCAAAATCCGTTGACCGTATCATGATGGAAGTTTATAACATTATTTCAAACATTCCATCTCTCTTGATTGTTATTGTCTTGACGTACTCAATTGGTGCTGGTTTCTGGAATTTGATTTTTGCCATGAGTGTGACAACTTGGATTGGGATTGCTTATATGATTCGTATCCAAATCATGCGTTATCGTGATTTAGAATACAACCTCGCTTCTCAAACTCTTGGAACACCTACCTTTAAAATCATCGTCAAAAATATTATGCCACAATTGGTATCTGTTATTGTATCTACGATGACATTGATGTTGCCAAGCTTTATCTCTTATGAAGCCTTCCTTTCCTTCTTTGGATTAGGACTACCTGTGACAGTTCCAAGTTTGGGACGTTTGATTTCAGACTATTCACAAAACGTTACGACCAACGCTTACCTATTCTGGATTCCATTAACAACATTGATTTTGGTATCCTTATCTCTCTTTGTTGTTGGTCAAAACTTAGCGGATGCTAGTGATCCACGTACACATAGATAGGAGTAAATATGACAAAAGAAAATAATGTAATATTGACTGCTCGCGATATTGTCGTGGAATTTGACGTTCGTGACAAAGTGTTAACGGCTATCCGAGGAGTGTCTCTGGATTTGATTGAAGGGGAAGTTCTTGCCTTGGTAGGTGAGTCTGGTTCTGGTAAATCTGTATTAACAAAAACTTTTACAGGAATGTTAGAAGATAATGGGCGGATTGCTCAAGGAAGTATCGACTATCGTGGACAAGACTTGACTGCTCTGGCTTCTAACAAGGAGTGGGAGAAGATTCGTGGTGCTAAAATTGCGACCATCTTCCAAGATCCTATGACAAGTTTGGATCCAATCAATACAATCGGTAGCCAAATTACAGAAGTTATCGTTAAACACCAAGGAAAAACAGCCAAGGAAGCTAAAGAAATGGCAATCGACTATATGAAAAAAGTCGGAATTCCAGAAGCTGAGAAACGTTTTGAAGAATATCCTTTCCAATATTCTGGTGGGATGCGTCAACGTATTGTTATTGCGATAGCTCTTGCTTGTCGTCCAGATATCTTAATCTGTGATGAACCTACAACTGCCCTTGACGTAACTATTCAAGCACAAATTATTGATTTGCTTAAAACCTTGCAAAATGAGTACCACTTTACCATTATCTTTATCACACATGACCTTGGTGTAGTAGCAAGTATTGCAGATAAAGTAGCGGTTATGTACGCTGGGGAAATTGTAGAATATGGAACTGTTGAGGAAGTCTTCTACGACCCACGCCATCCATATACCTGGAGTCTCTTATCTAGCTTACCTCAGCTTGCTGATGATAAAGGTGAATTATACTCTATCCCAGGAACACCGCCATCTCTTTATACTGAGTTGAAAGGTGATGCTTTTGCCCTTCGTTCAGATTATGCTATGCAAATTGACTTTGAACAAAAAGCGCCTAAGTTTTCTGTTAGTGATACTCATTGGGCTAAGACTTGGTTGCTTCATGAAAATGCTCCTAAAGTTGAAAAACCAGGAGTTATAGCAGATTTGCATGACAAGATTCGTGATAAAATGGGCTTTGCTCATCTAGAAGACTAGGAGGAAGGAAATGTCTGAAAAATTAGTAGAAATTAAAGATTTAGAAATTTCCTTCGGTGAAGGAAGTAAGAAGTTTGTTGCAGTTAAAAATGCAAACTTCTTTATCAACAAGGGAGAGACATTTTCTCTTGTAGGTGAATCCGGTAGTGGAAAAACAACCATTGGTCGTGCTATTATTGGTTTGAACAATACAAGCAAAGGTGAAATTATCTTTGATGGTCAGAAGATTAATGGGAAAAAATCACATAAGGAATCATCAGAGCTGATTCGTCGTATTCAGATGATTTTCCAAGACCCTGCAGCCAGCTTGAATGAGCGTGCGACAGTTGATTACATTATCTCGGAAGGTCTTTATAACTACCATTTGTTTAAAGATGAAGAAGATAGACAAGAAAAAGTTCAAAAGATGATTCATGAAGTTGGGCTTTTAAAAGAACACTTGACCCGTTACCCACATGAGTTTTCTGGTGGTCAACGTCAGCGTATCGGGATTGCCCGTGCCCTTGTTATGGAGCCTGATTTCGTTATTGCAGATGAGCCAATTTCAGCCTTGGACGTTTCTGTGCGTGCCCAAGTTTTGAACTTGCTTAAGAAATTCCAAAAAGAGTTAGGTTTGACTTATCTCTTCATTGCTCATGATTTGTCAGTTGTTCGCTTTATTTCAGATCGTATCGCAGTTATTTATAAGGGTGTTATTGTAGAGGTTGCAGAAACAGAAGAATTGTTTAATAATCCAATTCATCCATATACTCAGGCCTTGCTTTCAGCTGTACCAATTCCAGACCCAATCTTGGAACGCAAGAAGGTCTTGAAAGTATATGATCCAGATCAACATGATTATGAGACAGATAAGCCATCTATGGTAGAAATTCGTCCAGGTCATTATGTTTGGGCTAATCAAGCGGAAGTAGCTCGTTATACAGCAAATCTTAGATAAGATAATACTACGAGAGGACTATTTGGTCTTCTCATTTTTAGTTTAAAAAATCCCCTTTTACGATTTTGTAAAAGGGGAGTAATGTTGTAATTAACGTTTAGACCAAGTTCTCTTCATAAAGAGAAGTAGGATTGGATAAATCTCCAAACGACCTGCAATCATTGCAAAGGAGAGGAGAATTTTTGAGATAGGACTAAAGATTGAGAAACTAGAAGTGGTTCCTAGAATAGGTCCTATATTATTGAAACAGCTAAAGACAGCGCTGGTCACAACCAGAAAATCGTTGCTATCTAGGCTGACAATAAAGATAAGGGATAGCAAAATCATAGCATAGATAACAAAGTACTTGAGAATCTTATGCTGGGTATCTTTGTCAATTACCGTTTTATTAACATGGAGGGTCAAGACACGGTGGGGCGATAGGATTGACAAAATTTGATTTTTAGCAATTTTTGAAAGGATAAGGCCTCGAATAATCTTGAGTCCACCTGCGGTTGAACCAGCAGAACCACCGATTCCCATGAGGAAGAGGAGGATAAACTGGGAGAAGAGGGGCCAGTTGGTAATATCTCCGTAACCAAAACCAGTCGTTGTAATGATATTGGAAACCTGGAAGAAGGCCATTTCAAAGCTCTTGGAAAATCCTGGATAGAGATAGAGGGTATTGAGGCTAATCAAGCCTGTAGAAAGCAGTACAATGACCAAGTAAGCTCGAAGTTCTTCATCTCCAAAGAAGGCCTTGACGCGACGGAGCATAAGGTAGTAGTAGAGATTGAAATTTACCCCAAAAACCAAAACTCCGATACTAACCAGATAGGTAATCAGTGAGCTACCATAGTGAGCAATCCCGTCGTTATAGACGGTAAATCCTCCGGTACCTGCTGTTCCCATGGCAATGACAAAACTATCAAATAGGGGCATGCCAGCTAGATAATAGATGATGACAAAGAGGGAGAAGAGAGCTAGATAAAGGAGATAGAGAATTTGGGCAGTATTTTTGAGTTTGGATACAACCTTGCCAAAAACAGGGCCAGGAACCTCAGCCTTCATCACCTCTAGGTGGCTATTCTTGGCATTATCCATAATAGCAAGCGCAAAAACAAGCACCCCCATCCCTCCAATCAAGTGGGTAAAACTTCGCCAGAAGAGGAGGGAGCGGCTGAGAACTGAAACGTCATTCAGAATAGTTGCTCCAGTAGTTGTAAAGCCAGAACTGATTTCAAAAAAGGCATCGATAAGGCTGGGAATTTGCCCAGCAAAAACAAAGGGGAGACCGCCAAAGAAAGACCAAAGGATCCAACAGAGGGCAACAATCAAGATTCCCTCCTTGGCGTAAATCCGTTGATTTTTTGGCTTTTGTAAAATTCCTGAACCACCTAGTAATACGAGAATCCCAATCGTTGTAAAGAGGGCTGTAAAGACTTGGCTCGATTCATGGTAGTATATGGCAATCGCAACAGGAACCAAGAGGAGAACAGCTTCAATCAAAAGTAACTTTGAAAGGAGGTAACGAATCATACTTTTATTCATTTCTTACCTCGCAATCAAATCATAAATCTTGGTGATGTTTGGCAACAAGGTTGTTACTAGGAGCTTGTCTCCGACTTCAAGCGTATCCTCCCCAGTAGGGAAAATAGTCTTTCCTTTTCGAATGATGGCTGCAATAAGAACCCCTTTTTTCAGTTTCAGTTGAGAAAGAGGTTTGGCAGTCATTTTGTTGGCTTCCTTGATATGGAATTGCAGGGTTTCGATTTGACCATTTGCTAGATGGTGCATGGCTTGAAGGTCTGAATATTGGGCATTAACACGGCCACGAATAAAGTGCATGATTGTATCTACAGCGATGATTTTCGGAGTGATAATGCTTGAGAAATCAGGCGCATGAATAATTTCAAGGAGACTAGTTCTGTTAACCTTGCTAATATTTTTTTGCACCCCGACACTATCCAGGAACATAGAAGTGATAATATTCTCTTCGTCAACTCCTGTTAGGGTTGCTACTGCATCATAGTTTTGAGCACTTTCTTCTAGTAAGATATCTTTTGCGGTACCATCTCCTTGGACAATATAGAGGTTAGGGAATTTCTCACTAAAGAAACGTGCTCTTTCAGGATTAATCTCGATGACTTTGGTATCAATACGACTGTCTTTGAGGATACCTAGTAGATAATAGGCAATTCTACCTGCTCCAACGATGAGAAGGCTCTTCACAGCACGAGATTTGAAATAATTATGGAAGAGCATCATATCAACACGGTTACCAGTGACAAAGATTCTATCTTTATCCTGTATGGTCATGTCACCACTTGGGATGATAATTTGATGATCTCTTTCTATGGCGCAGACAATGACATTGCCGAATTTTTTCCGAAAATCAGAAATAGGCATTTGGCAAAGACCGCTAGTGGATTTGACAACAAATTCCATGAGGCTAACGCGTCCACCAGCAAAGCGTTCGACAGATAGGGCGTTGGGGAAGTCAATGATATTGGCGATAGCGCGGGCAGCCAAGAGCTCAGGATTTACGATAAGAGAAAAGCCGAGAATATTCTTTTCTTTGAAATAAGAGTTAGAGTATTCAGGATTTCGCACCCGAACGATGGTTTCTTTAGCCCCCATTTTTTTGGCTAGAACGGCTGCAATCATGTTCACTTCATCGTATTCAGTCAAGGCGATAAAGATATCACAATCCTGAACACTGGCTTGCTCAAGGATGGTGAAATCGGCCCCGTTACCAAGGATACCCATGATATCAAAGCGATTAACAATATGATTGAGAACGGCTTCGTCTTGCTCAATCAGCAAAACATCATGCTTTTCTGCAACCAGGGAGCGACAGAGAGCAAAACCAACTTTTCCCCCTCCGACAAGGATAATTTTCATAACAAAACCTACTTTTTCATGATGTAACTATCATACCTTTTTTCAAGAAAAAATGCACCTACTAGCTAATAACAAGAGCTTTTAGTAGGAAATTTGCTATAAGGTAAAACTATACCCTAATCAATTGAAATAGCTAGTAGCATCTTTCTATGAAATATGGTATGATAAAGGATATACAAGGAGATAAAATGAATAATAATTTACTGGTATTATAATCAGACTTTGGTCTGGTTGATGGTGCGGTATCGGCTATGATTGGAGTGGCTTTAGAAGAGTCTCCAACCTTAAAAATTCATCATTTGACGCACGATATCACGCCTTATAATATTTTTGAAGGGAGCTATTGATATTCTGGATGTTCGTTTTGGACCTCTATCATGCAGATATGCTGGTCTATCAAAATCAGGTTGTTTATGGCAAATCATTTGCAGATGTGAGGATTGGGCAACCCATCCTTTACATCAATTCCCTCTATCGTTTAGGTCTGGCTATCAACCAAGGTTCCTTTGCCAAAGCTTATAATGTGGGCGTCGGTTCATCTTGGACCATTGAAATAAAGAAAATAGAATCATAAAATAGGAGAATATAGATGAAAAATCAATCAATTAAACAAGTTGTTGCTATCGGTGTTGGAGCTGCGCTCTTTGTTGTCATCGGGATGATCAGCATTCCGACACCCGTTCCAAATACAAGCATCCAGCTTCAGTATGCGGTACAGAGTCTCTTGTCTATCATTTTTGGCCCTCTAGTGGGATTACTTGTTGGTTTAATTGGGCATGCAGTGAAGGACTCGCTTGCTGGCTACGGTCTTTGGTGGACTTGGATTATTGCTAGTGGTCTCTTTGGTCTAGCCGTCGGACTCTTTAGAAAATACATTCGAGTAACTCAGGGTATTTTTGAATTGAAGGATATTGTTTTCTTTAACCTCATTCAGATTGTTGCAAATGCTCTTGTTTGGGGTGTCTTGGCACCACTTGGAGATGTTGTGATTTATCAAGAAGCGGCAGAAAAAGTATTTGCCCAAGGGATTGTTGCGGGAATTGCTAATGCTGTAACTGTAGCTATCGCAGGGACCCTTCTCTTGCTAGCTTATTCACGTACGCAGACTCGTTCGGGAAGTTTGAAAAAGGATTAACATAAAGGAAAAGGCTGGGCAACCGGTCTTTTTCGATGTTTATAGACTAGTTAGGCAAGCTAGGATAGGAATTTTTTTGGCGCTAAGTTTTTAAGAGAAGAGTCTGCAAGAAGGGGTAGATTTATGATAAAATAGAAGTCTAATACTCTGCGAAAATCTCTTCAAACCGCGTCAGCTCTATCTGCAACCTCAAAACAGTGTTTTGAGCAACCTACGGCTAGCTTTTTGGTTTGCTCTTTGATTTTCATTGAGTAGAAGAAGCGAATGAAGAGAGTAAGATGAAAGAAGCTATAATTGAGTGGAAGGATTTCTCTTTCCAGTATGAAACGCAACAAGAACCAACCTTGCAAGGGGTGGACTTGACCATTTATAAGGGAGAGAAAGTCTTAATTGTTGGGCCATCCGGGTCAGGTAAGTCGACCTTGGGTCAATGTTTGAATGGGATTATTCCCAATATTTACAAGGGTCATATGTCTGGAGAATTTTTGATCAAGGGGCAAGCAGCCTTCGATATGAGCATCTATGATAAATCTCATCTAGTCAGCACAGTTTTGCAGGATACAGATGGGCAGTTTATCGGGTTATCCGTGGCAGAGGATTTGGCTTTTGCTCTGGAAAATGACGTGACAGCTCTAGATGAGATGAAAAATCGTGTTCATAAATGGGCTGAAAAGCTGAACCTTCTTGATTTACTAGCTCAGCGACCTCAGGATTTGTCTGGTGGGCAAAAGCAGCGAGTTAGTCTGGCTGGTGTCTTGATTGATGAGAGTCCGATTCTCTTGTTTGATGAACCACTCGCCAATCTAGATCCCAAGTCAGGTCAGGATATTATCGAATTGATTGATCAGATTCATAAGGAGGAGGGGACGACGACTCTTATTATCGAGCACCGTTTGGAGGATGTTCTGCATTGCCCTGTGGATCGGATTGTCTTGATAAACGATGGTCGTATCCTTTTTAATGGGAGCCCTGACCAGTTACTAGCAACTGATTTATTGACACAAAATGGAATTCGGGAACCCCTTTATCTAACCACTCTCCGTCAATTGGGTGTGGATTTAGTCAAGGAAGAACAATTAGCAGATCTTGATAACTTGTCTATCTCAAAAGGTCAGGTTCAGTTGAAGAATGAACTGGCAAAAGAAATCCCAGAATTGCAGTCACTCTTTAAATTAGAGGACGTGTCTTTTTCTTATGATGATAGACCGATTTTAAAATCCATTCATTTAGGTATTAAAAAGGGCGAAAAAATTGCCATTGTCGGAAAAAATGGGGCTGGGAAATCAACCCTAGCCAAGGCCTTAAGTAGCTTTATCCAGACGGAAGGTCGCTATCTTTGGGAAGGGCAGGATATCAAAGGAGATTCTGTTGCAGAGCGGGCGGAACGAGTAGGCTATGTGCTGCAAAATCCTAATCAAATGATTTCAACCAATATGATTTTTGATGAGGTGGCTCTGGGACTTCGTTTGCGAGGTGTGGACGAGCAGGAAATTGAAACGAAAGTCTATGAAACTTTGAAAATCTGTGGTCTATATGAATTTCGTAATTGGCCTATTTCTGCCCTGTCATTTGGTCAGAAAAAACGTGTCACCATTGCTTCAATTTTGGTCTTGGGGGCTGAAATTATCCTCTTAGATGAACCGACAGCAGGTCAAGACCAGAAGAACTATACTGAGATTATGGAATTTCTCGAAGAGTTGCATCAAAAAGGTCATACCATTGTCATGATTACTCATGATATGCAATTGATGCTGGATTATTCAGATCGGGCCCTTGTCATGGTGGATGGGGAATTGATTGCTGATACTGATCCAGCTAGTCTGTTGAGCAATCCTGAGCTGTTAGTGAAAGCCAATCTAAAAGAAACTTCTATCTTTAACTTGGCCACGAAATTAGATGTGAATCCACTTGCTTTAACGGCATTTTACAAAGAAAGGAGAGAAGGATGCAAGCTAAATTAATCGGTTACCAGCATAGAGATACTGTGATTCATCACTTGTCAGGAGCTGGGAAACTCCTCTTTTTCATTCTCGTGTCATTGGCGGCCATGATTAGCTATGATACCAGACTGCTTGTTCTGATTGCCATATTTTCGGTCTTTCTCCTCTATTTGTCAGAAATCCGTTTTAAAGATGTTTCCTTTGTAGCCGTTTTTGCTACGGTATTTGCGATTTTGAATGTCTTGATGGTCTATCTCTTTTCTCCCGAGTATGGGGTTGGACTTTACGGAGAGAGAAGTGTGATTTGGCAGGGAATCGGTGCCTACACTCTGACCAGTCAAGAGCTCTTTTATCTGCTAAATTTGGATATTAAGTACCTTTGCACCATTCCTCTGGCTATTATCTTTTTGATGACAACCCATCCTAGTCAGTTTGCTTCCAGTTTAAATCAAATTGGTGTTCCTTACAAGATTGCCTATTCAGTTAGCCTGACCTTGCGCTATATTCCAGATTTGCAGGAAGAATTTTTTACCATCAAGATGTCTCAGGAGGCGCGTGGGATGGAATTATCCAATAAAGCTTCTCTTATGCAACGAATCAAAGGCAATCTGCGCATTATTACGCCCTTGATTTTTAGCTCGCTAGAACGCATTGATACCATTGCGACCGCCATGGAGCTTCGACGCTTTGGGAAAGAGAAAAAACGCACTTGGTATAGTTACCAGGCCTTGAAAAAAGGAGACTATCTTACCTTGTTCTTGGCAACCTTGTTTTTAGTAGCTAGTTTACTACTTATCTTGCAGAATCAGGGACGATTTTACAACCCTTGGAAATAGCTTGAAAAAATTGAAAAAATCAAGTCGTTTCTATTGACAATGATTCTGAAAGTGTTATACTAAGAAAGTAGTTTCGCTGATTTACTTCAAACCTGTTGTGAGGTAAGTTAACGATGCCTTAACCACGCTGTTTGCTGAGCTTGACTCCGGGCAGTGTGGCTATTTTTTTGCAATGGTAAAAGGAAGCAAGTCATGACAAATCACATTGTATTATTTGAACCACAAATTCCACAAAATACAGGCAATATCGCGCGTACTTGCGCTGCAACCAATTCTCCCCTCCACATCATCAAGCCTATGGGCTTTCCTATCGATGACCGCAAGATGAAGCGAGCTGGTTTGGATTATTGGGATAAGCTAGAGATTTATTTTTACGAGAGTTTAGAGGATTTCATGTCTCAGATGAAGGGAAAACTCTATCTGATCTCAAAATTTGCTGAGAAAGTGTATTCTGAGGTAGATTTATCGACTGACGAAGACCATTATTTTCTATTTGGACGCGAAGACAAGGGCTTGCCTGAGGACTTTATGCGCGAACATCCTGAAAAGGCTCTCCGTATTCCCATGAATGATGAACATGTCCGCAGTCTCAATGTGTCTAATACCGTCTGCATGATTGTCTATGAGGCTCTTCGCCAGCAGAATTTTGCAGGTCTTGAGCTTGTTCATACCTATGAAGTGGATAAATTGAAATAAAAAATGAAAATGAAAATGAACAAAATGCTTGCGCTTGCAAGCGTTTTTTGTTATGATAAAAGAGTCTTCAGGGCAGGGTGTGATTCCCGACCGGCGGTGACTTTAACTAGGAAATGATCTTTTCCTTTTATACTTTGTTGACAAGCTTTGCCTAACCAGAAGTTATGCCTACAGCTTGTCGCCTAGTCTAAAAGAAAAATCTCTATTTCCTTCTCTTTAAAGAAGTCCGCGAGCGCAAGCTGATGTGGTGAGATTCCACAACCGACAGTATAGTCTGGATGGGAGAAGACGAAAGAATAGCTTTGTCTGTTCTGATAGATTTATAGCTAAACTGTAACCGCTTGCTTGAATTTCCTTAATAGAGTGAGAGGGAACTTTTGGGATATAAAAAGTGAGAATAGATAGAGGAATCCTTTCTAACTTCTTCTGATTTTATAGAAAATTGGAGGAACCTGTTATGACAAACACACGTCGACTTTCGACCATTGCAATTCTATCAGCCATCTCATTTGTGCTGATGTACTTTGACTTTCCGCTTTTGCCAGCGGCGTCCTTCCTCAAGATCGAATTTAGTATCTTGCCAGTCCTTGTGGGCTTGGTGGTCATGGATTTGCCTGCTGCTCTAGGAGTTCTCTTGCTTCGCTCACTCTTGAAATTGCTTCTTAATAGTCAAGGAGTGAATACTTACATTGGTTTGCCGATGAATATCGTAGCTTTGGGAGTTTTTGTCATCGTATTTGCTTTGATTTGGAAAAAGGAACGGACAACCCTTCGTTTCCTACTAGGCTCTCTAGCTGGAACTATTGGCTTGACCGTGGCTATGTTGGTTCTCAACTATGTTTATGCTGTTCCTTTGTACGCTAAGTTTGCTAACTTTGATATTGGAAAAATTTTGGGACTTTCCAACTACCTAATGACCATGGTATTACCTTTTAACTTGATTGAGGGTGTAATCTTTTCCGTTTCATTCTGGTTGTTGTACGTCCTTTTGAAACCAACCTTAAAACACTATGAAAGATAAACAAACATTTTTAATGAAGGGCAGTTTTGCCCTTTTACTTTTCGTTATTCTTGGCTACATGGTCAAATTTTACCCTGAAACGCTGGTCGGTTTTGACCAACCGATACAGACTGCCGTTCGAGGAGACTTGCCAGATTACTTGACTATTCTTTTTAGGGCCATCACACGCTTGATTGATATTCCAGTGATTATCACTTGGGTTGTCATTACAGCCTTTATCTTTTATTTTAAGAGATGGAAGATAGAAAGTTTCTTCATGCTGGGAAATCTGGCTTTGGCAGGTCTTTTAATCGTGACCTTTAAAAATATCTACCAGCGCCCACGGCCAGATATCTTACACTTGGTAGAGGAGAAGGGATTTTCCTTTCCAAGTGGGCATTCTCTGGCTGTAACCTTGATGGTCGGCACTCTGATTGTCATCCTCAGTCAACGGATTAAAGATCCGGTCTGGAGAAAAATCGTGCAAATTGCCCTTGGGTTCTACCTAGTTAGTGTGCTGGTATCAAGGGTCTATCTGGGAGTTCATTACCCATCAGATGTCCTTGCTAGTCTCTGTGTGGGCTTGGGAGTCTTGTTTATCGAGTTTCCCTTTTATGATAAGCTCCGCTTCCAATGGCGATTTAAAGGCAAGCAGAAGTGAATATCAAATTCTCTTGAGGAGAAAGAAATGAAAGTCAATATAGCAGATTTTCATCCGACTCAACTATACTTATCAGAAAAGAAGTTGCAAGATATTCAGATGCTTTACCAGTCTGCAGAAACAATCCAAGTCGATCCAATCAGTATTCTTGCCTTTGGAGATTACTTGTTGATTACAGATGAGCATCACAGGGCTTATCAGGCTTTATTGGCAGGTCGGGATACAATTTCTGCTGAGTGGGATAGAGATGGTGGTGATGAACTATATCATCTCTATGAGCAAGCCTGCAAAGAAAGAAAAATCTACTCTGTTCTGGACTTAAAAAATCATATCTTAGCTCAAGATGAGTATGAAGCAAAATGGTATAACTGGTGTGATGGTTTTAATCAAGCAGCAACTCTTTTGTTGAAAAGGAAAGCAGATGAAACAGACCCTACAAATAGATAATTCACTGCGTCTTGTTCCTTATTATAAGGTCAATCATTGTGAAGAAGCTCTTGCTTGGTATCAGGATGTGAACTTGGTTCACCTCGTAGATGGGGTGAAGCTTCCTTATAGTCAAGAAACTTTGGAAGCCATGTATTCCTATTTGGATCAGCATGGTGAGCTTTTTTGGATTGAAGTCAAGGAGAAGGGTGAATGGTTTCCAATTGGGGATGTTACACTATCTCAGGACAATCTCCCCATTGTGATTGGAAATCCCGCTTACCAACATCGAGGACTTGGAAAAAAGATCCTAAGTACTTTGATTGAATTGGCTCGAATAAAAGGATGGAAAGAATTGAGAGTCAAGGAAATCTACACTTACAATCATGTATCTAGGCGCTGTTTCAAGTCGCTTGGATTTGTGGAAAATGGAGCAACAGAAAAAGGAACGAGTTTTGTATTGAAATTAGTCTAATCTAACTTGTTTTTTAACTCAAAATCTGATAAACTATGTAGTAATTGAATAGAAATCTGCAAGACTAGTAACTCAAGGGAAGTATATCAGGGAGGAGAGCCGTGACTGCAAGCTCTTTATATGAAAGCTGGGTGAATTCACTTGCGCATGGATTTAGAAATGAAGGTCTGACTTGTCAGATGAAAACGGATGGTACCGCGTGTCAACGCTCCGAGTGGAGTTTTTGGCATGTGGTTTTCTTTTTATCTACGAGCGACTGATGGAGGAATTATGTCAACTATTGAAGAACAATTAAAAGCGCTTCGTGAAGAAACGCTGGCTAGCTTGAAGCAGATTACTGCTGAAAATGAAAAAGAGATGCAAGATTTGCGTGTCTCTGTCCTTGGTAAAAAGGGATCGCTCACTGAAATCCTCAAAGGGATGAAAGGTGTCTCTGCTGAGATGCGTCCGATTATCGGGAAACATGTCAATGAAGCGCGTGATGTCTTGACAGCAGCTTTTGAAGAAACTGCTAAGCTTTTGGAAGAAAAGAAAGTTGCAGCTCAATTAGCAAGTGAGAGTATCGATGTGACCCTTCCAGGTCGTCCAGTTGCGACTGGTCACCGCCACGTCCTCACACAAACCAGTGAAGAAATCGAAGATATCTTCATCGGTATGGGTTACCAAGTCGTGGATGGTTTTGAAGTGGAGCAAGACTACTATAACTTTGAGCGTATGAACCTTCCCAAAGACCACCCAGCTCGCGATATGCAGGATACTTTCTATATCACTGAAGAAATCTTGCTCCGTACCCACACGTCTCCAGTTCAGGCGCGTGCTATGGATGCCCATGATTTTTCTAAAGGTCCTTTGAAGATGATCTCGCCAGGGCGTGTGTTCCGTCGTGATACGGACGATGCGACTCACAGTCACCAGTTCCACCAAATCGAAGGCTTGGTTGTTGGGAAGAACATTTCTATGGCAGATCTTCAAGGAACCCTGCAGTTGATTGTCCAAAAAATGTTCGGTGAAGAGCGTCAAATCCGTCTGCGTCCATCCTACTTCCCATTCACAGAGCCATCTGTTGAGGTGGATGTTTCTTGCTTCAAGTGTGGTGGAGAAGGCTGTAACGTATGTAAGAAAACAGGTTGGATCGAAATTATGGGGGCCGGTATGGTTCACCCACGTGTCCTTGAAATGAGTGGTATCGATGCGACTGTTTACTCTGGCTTTGCCTTTGGTCTTGGACAAGAGCGTGTAGCTATGCTCCGTTACGGAATCAATGATATCCGTGGATTCTACCAAGGAGATGTCCGCTTCTCAGAACAGTTTAAATAATGATTAGAAAAGTAGAAAAGGCAGATATTGGGGTGTTGTCCAAAATTGCCAAACAAACCTTTCGTGAAACATTTGCTCATGATAATACGGAAGAGCAGTTACAGGAATACTTTGAAGAGGCTTATAGTCTGAGAGTTTTGTCAACTGAGTTGGAAAATCCAGAATCCGAAACCTATTTCATTATGCATGAAGAGGAGATAGCTGGTTTTCTCAAAGTCAACTGGGGCAGTGCTCAGACTGAGAGAGAATTAGAGGATGCTTTTGAAATTCAACGCCTCTATGTGCTACAAAAATTCCAAGGATTTGGACTAGGTAAGCAACTTTTTGAATTCGCTCTGGAACTTGCTACAAAAAATAGTTTTTCTTGGGCTTGGCTGGGTGTTTGGGAGCATAATACAAAAGCTCAAGCGTTTTATAATCGATATGGTTTTGAAAAATTTAGCCAACATCATTTTATGGTTGGTCAAAAAGTAGATACAGATTGGTTACTGAGAAAGAAATTAAGGTAAGAAGATGATTCTTCTATTGAAATGATAGGAAAGGAAAAGAACTAGAGTGGCAATGGTCATTCTGGAGAACTAAATTATGCTTGTATCTTATAAATGGTTAAAAGAATTGGTGGACATTGATGTGCCATCGCAAGAGTTGGCTGAAAAAATGTCAACTACAGGGATCGAGGTAGAAGGTGTCGAATCACCGGCTGCTGGTCTCTCAAAAATTGTCGTCGGTGAGGTCTTGTCCTGCGAAGATGTACCAGAAACTCACCTCCATGTTTGTCAGGTTAACGTTGGCGAAGAAGAAGCCCGTCAAATCGTCTGTGGTGCACCGAATGTGCGTGCTGGTATCAAGGTTATGGTGGCTCTTCCAGGAGCTCGCATTGCTGACAATTACAAGATCAAAAAAGGGAAAATCCGCGGTCTTGAGTCACTTGGAATGATCTGTTCACTTGGTGAATTGGGAATTTCTGACTCAGTTGTGCCTAAGGAATTCGCAGATGGCATCCAAATCTTGCCAGAAAATGCCGTTCCTGGGGATGAAGTCTTCTCATATCTAGACTTGGATGATGAAATCATCGAACTGTCTATCACACCAAACCGTGCAGACGCTCTTTCTATGCGTGGGGTAGCTCACGAAGTGGCAGCCATCTATGATAAGGCAGTCAACTTTAAAGAATTTACTCTTTCAGAAACTGACCAAGCTGCAGCAGATGCTCTTTCTGTGGGCATTGAGACAGACAAGGCGCCTTACTATGCAGCTCGTATCTTGGACAATGTTACTATCGCACCAAGTCCACAATGGTTGCAAAACCTTCTTATGAATGAAGGTATCCGTCCTATTAACAACGTGGTGGACGTGACAAACTACATCCTGCTCTACTTTGGTCAACCAATGCATGCCTTTGACTTGGATACCTTTGAAGGAACTGACATCCGTGTGCGTGAAGCGCGTGCTGGTGAAAAATTAGTGACCTTGGATGGTGAAGAACGTGACTTGGAAACAAATGACCTAGTCATCACTGTCGCGGACAAGCCAGTAGCCCTTGCAGGTGTTATGGGTGGTCAAGCAACAGAAATCTCTGAAAAATCTAGTCGTGTTGTCCTTGAAGCTGCTGTTTTCAATGGAAAATCTATCCGTAAGACTAGTGGTTGCCTCAACCTTCGTTCTGAGTCATCTTCTCGCTTTGAAAAAGGCATTAATATGGCAACAGTTAATGAAGCCCTTGATGCGGCAGCTAGCATGATTGCAGAACTTGCAGGTGCGACGGTGCGTAAAGGTATCGTTTCAGCGGGTGAGCTTGATACCTCTGATGTGGAAGTTTCTTCAACTCTTGCTGATGTTAACCGTGTCCTTGGTACAGAACTTTCTTACGCGGATGTAGAAGACGTCTTCCGTCGTCTTGGCTTTGGTCTTTCTGGAAATGCAGACAGCTTTACAGTCAGCGTACCACGTCGTCGTTGGGATATCACAATAGAAGCAGATCTCTTTGAAGAAATCGCTCGTATCTATGGTTATGACCGCTTGCCAACTAGTCTACCAAAAGACGATGGGACAGCTGGTGAATTGACAGCGACACAAAAACTTCGACGTCAAGTTCGTACCATTGCTGAAGGAGCAGGTTTGACAGAAATTATCACCTACGCTCTAACAACTCCTGAAAAAGCAGTTGAGTTTACGGCTCAACCAAGTAACCTTACAGAACTCATGTGGCCAATGACAGTGGACCGCTCTGTCCTCCGTCAAAATATGATTTCAGGTATCCTTGATACGGTGGCTTATAACGTAGCTCGTAAGAACAAAAACTTGGCCCTTTACGAGATTGGAAAAGTCTTTGAACAAACAGGTAATCCAAAAGAAGAACTTCCAAATGAGATCAACAGTTTTGCCTTTGCCTTGACAGGCTTGGTTGCTGAAAAAGACTTCCAAACAGCAGCAGTTCCAGTTGATTTCTTCTATGCTAAAGGAATCCTTGAAGCCCTCTTTGCTCGTTTGGGACTAGAAGTGATCTATACAGCTACAGCTGAAATTGAAAGCCTCCACCCAGGTCGTACAGCTATGATTTCACTCGGTGACCAAGTTCTTGGTTTCCTTGGTCAAGTGCATCCAGTCACTGCCAAGGCTTACGATATTCCAGAAACTTATGTAGCTGAGCTCAACCTTTCAGCCATCGAAGTAGCCCTTCAACCTGCTACTCCATTTGTAGAAATTACTAAATTCCCAGCAGTCAGCCGTGACGTTGCCCTTCTCCTCAAGGCAGAAGTGACTCACCAAGAAGTTGTGGATGCTATCCAAGCTGCCGGTGTGAAACGTTTGACAGATATCAAACTCTTTGACGTCTTCTCAGGTGAGAAATTGGGACTTGGTATGAAGTCAATGGCTTATAGCTTGACCTTCCAAAATCCGGAAGATAGCTTAACGGACGAAGAAGTCGCACGCTATATGGAAAAAATCCAAGCTTCTCTCGAAGAAAAAGTGAATGCAGAAGTGCGTTAACTCATCAATCCATCCTTCGGGGTGGATTTTTGCTTTTCAAATAACAATTCAGGATCAAAAATAGACAGTTGAGGAACAGAGAAGATAAATTGGAGTTTACACTGTATAATGTACTCATAACTCAAAGTACCCCAAGATTTTTTACTAAAATGAGAATGATAAAAATGGACAGAAATCATTGTAAAGGCTATCAAAAAGGAGTATAATGAGTGCAAGACATTTCGGAGGTGAAATATGCTAGAAGTAAGAAGTCTAGAGAAAAGTTTTGGATCCAAACAAGTTTTGTTTGGTATTGACTTTCAAGCGCGACCAGGTCGTATTTTAGGACTAGTCGGGAAAAATGGTGCTGGGAAGACAACAATTTTCCACAGTATTTTGAAGTTTTTAGAATATCAAGGAGAAATCAGTCTAGATGGTCAGGGTATTCGTCAAGAGACCTACGCTCGGATTGGCTATCTGCCTGAAGAACGCAGTCTCATGCCTAAATTGACAGTCCTTGAACAAGTTCGTTACTTGGCGACTCTAAAGGGCATGGATGCTAAGGAAATCAAGGAAAAACTCCCTCAATGGATGAAGAAGTTGGAAGTGAAAGGGAAGCTGACTGATAAAATCAAGAGTCTGTCAAAAGGGAATCAGCAGAAGATTCAGCTCATTATTACTCTGATTCATGAGCCAGACTTGATTATCTTGGATGAGCCTTTCAGTGGATTGGACCCAGTCAATACAGAATTGCTCAAGCAAGTTATTTTTCAGGAAAAAGAGCGCGGAGCAACCATTATCTTTTCTGATCATGTCATGACCAACGTCGAGGAGCTTTGTGACGATATTCTCATGATTCGAGATGGACGTGTGGTCTTGCATGGACCGGTACAGGATGTCCGCAATCAATACGGGAAAACGCGTCTCTTTGTTTCAAGTGAACGAAGCAAGGAAGAATTGGAAAATCTTCCTCATGTCAAGCAGGTGAGTTTGACCAAACAAGGCAGTTGGAAATTGATCTTAGAGGATGAGAGCGCTGGAAGGGAACTCTTCCCAATCTTGACTCAGGGGCAATACATCGCAACCTTTGACCAGCAAGCGCCAACAATTGATGAAATCTTTAAACTAGAATCAGGGGTGGAAGTATGAGAAATATGTGGGTTGTAATCAAGGAAACCTATCTTCGACACATCAAGTCGTGGAGTTTCTTCTTTATGGTGATTTCACCATTCTTGTTTATCGGTCTATCTGGGGGAATTGGCTACCTCCAAGGGTCTTCTATGGCCAAGAATAGTAAGATAGCAGTAGTAACAACTGTGCCATCTGTGGAAGATGGGCTCAAGGGTACCAATGGTATCAACTTTGATTATAAGGATGAAGCCAGTGCCCAAGCTGCTATCAAAGATGAGAAAATCAAGGGTTACCTAACCATTGACCAAGAGGACAGCGTCCTCAAGGCCGTCTATCATGGTGAAACTTCTCTTGAAACAGGCATCAAGCTAGCAGTAACTAATAAGCTCAACGAACTGCAATACCAACTCAATCGCTCGGCGGCTAATTTGTCTCAAGAACAGGAAAAACGCCTGAGTCAAACCGTTGATTTTACTGAGAAGATTGATGAATCTAAGGAAAACAAAAAAATTGTTCAAACCATTGCGGCCGCAGGGCTTGGTTTCTTCCTTTATATGATTTTGATTACCTATGCTAGTGTCACTGCTCAGGAAGTGGCTAGCGAGAAAGGAACCAAAATTATGGAGGTGGTCTTCTCTAGTATCCGAGCTAGTCATTATTTCTACGCTCGCATGCTGGCTCTGCTTCTTGTGATTTTGACCCATATTGGCATTTACGTCGTGGGTGGACTTGCTGCCATTCTTCTCTTTAAAGACCTACCAATCTTGGCACAATCTGGTATTTTAAATCATATAGGAGAGGCTTTCTCGCTCAACACCTTATTGTTTGTCTTGGTTAGCCTCTTTATGTACGTTGTTTTAGCAGCCTTCCTAGGTTCTATGGTTTCTCGTCCTGAGGACTCAGGAAAAGCCTTGTCGCCTTTGATGATTTTGATTATAGGTGGTTTTTTTGGAGTGACAGCTCTAGGTGCAGCTGGTGACAATCTCATCTTGAAGATTGGTTCATATATTCCCTTTATTTCGACTTTCTTCATGCCGTTTAGAGCTATTAATGGTTATGCAAATGGGTTAGAAGCATGGATTTCGCTTGCTATTACGATTGCTTTTGCAGTAACAGCAACAATCTTTATCGGGCGTATGTATGCTAGTCTCGTTCTGCAAACAGATGATTTAGGTCCTTGGAAAACCTTTAAACGTGCCTTATCTTATAAATAGAAGAGCCTCGCGAAAGCGAGGTTTTTTAGAGATAAAAAGAGTGGAATTCAGAAAAATATTTTTCATATCTATTGACTTTTAGGGGTGAAATTTGGTATTATAGTAGGCGGTATTGTTTACCCCATTTGAAAGGCCCCGGAACCTTCCAAATACTTTTCGATGGGAAGGAACACCCATCACCGTAAACAAAAATCGAACTATATATAGGAGAAATCATGAACAAAACAACATTTATGGCTAAACCAGGCCAAGTTGAACGTAAATGGTACGTAGTTGACGCAACTGATGTACCACTTGGACGTCTTTCTGCAGTAGTTGCTAGCGTACTTCGCGGAAAAAACAAACCAACATTTACACCACACACTGATACAGGTGACTTTGTGATTGTTATCAATGCTGAAAAAGTTAAATTGACTGGTAAAAAAGCAACTGATAAAATCTACTACACTCACTCAAACCACCCAGGTGGATTGAAACAAATCTCTGCAGGTGAACTTCGTTCTAAAAATGCAGTACGTTTGATCGAGAAATCAGTTAAAGGTATGCTTCCACACAATACTCTTGGACGCGCTCAAGGTATGAAGTTGAAAGTATTTGTTGGAGCTGAGCACACTCACGCTGCACAACAACCAGAAGTTCTTGATATTTCAGGACTTATCTAAGGAAAGGAACAATAAAGTATGTCACAAGCACAATATGCAGGTACTGGACGTCGTAAAAACGCTGTTGCACGCGTTCGCCTTGTTCCAGGAACTGGTAAAATCACTGTTAACAAAAAAGATGTTGAAGAGTACATCCCACACGCTGACCTTCGTCTTGTAATCAACCAACCATTCGCAGTTACTTCAACTGCAGGTTCATACGACGTTTTCGTTAACGTTGTAGGTGGTGGATACGCTGGTCAATCAGGAGCTATCCGTCACGGTATCGCTCGTGCCCTTCTTCAAGTAGACCCAGACTTCCGCGATTCATTGAAACGTGCAGGACTTCTTACACGTGACTCACGTAAAGTTGAACGTAAGAAACCAGGTCTTAAGAAAGCTCGTAAAGCATCACAATTCTCAAAACGTTAATCAATACGATTATATCAACGTTTCAAAGCACTCAAAAGTTTACCTTATGGGTGCTTTTTTCGTGTTTTTTTAAAAAGTTTACCTCAAAGTTCACCTTATTTTTACCTTATTGTTTTAGAGACTTTAAAGCAAATTCCCCAACTGCCATAGGAACTACATTAGAAGTATTGACATAAATTTGAGTTGTGCCTGTATCGCTATGCGTTAGTGCTTCAGAAATGGCTTCTAAGCTCATTCCTGCTTGTTTAGCAAGCGTTGCTCCTGTATGTCGCAGTTTATGAGGTGTAGCATGTGTCAGCTCTTTATGTCGCTTTCTAATACTTTTCATTTTGTTGTTTAGATAGTCAGCATGTAAAGGCTTATTGATGTTTCCTTTTGTGTCGATATATGTAAAAACAAATTGTTCTGGATTACTGATGATGCCAAACTTTGCCAGTTCATATTTTTGTTGTTCTTTCCAAGAGGTAAGGAGCTGAAGTAAGTCATTAGAAATAGAGAAAATAGTTTTCTTATTTCCCTTAGTAGATTTTACTTACCCATATCTATCTAAAGCTTGAATTAGCTGAATCTGTGATTTTGAAAAGTCTATATGTTTCCATTGAAGAGCATAGGTTTCATATTTTCTATCGCCTAAGAAAAAAGTGAGATAAAATAGGACATAATTTTTAAGGGTTATTTTATCATTATCTAAATTTTCTTGAAATGCTGAGAACCATTCTTGGAGTTGTTCATGAGTTAGATATAAATTTTCCTCTCTCTTTGCCTCTGCAAGTTGAATCTTTTTAGTGGCCTTTATTCTTCTTAATATTTTTGCAACTTTATTAGCTTCTATATACTCAAATTCTTCTGCCCATTCAAAGATAGAATGAACTGCAGCCCAAAAGCTAGATTTTTTATGTCTAACTTTTTGGGGTCAGTTCAATAATCATTCTGTTTTATATATACTAAGACATCCATAAAAATTTATGGATGTTTTTTGATTTATATATAGAAAAAGAGAAGACCGGCTGGTCTTCTCTTTGGGGGAACTAGAATCATTGAAAAGAATTAAGTAAAGATTTTAATTAGTCTTTGAAATTCTTTTGGAAGATGAGTAGAGACAATACTGAAGTAATAGCAGCCAAGAATAAGAAGGCATTTGCTTCTTGTTCTCCAGTTTCTGGGAGTTGTTTTTCCTTGTCTTGTTTAACTGTAGTAGCAACAGGTGCTTTTTCATCTTTTCTTGGTGAATCTTCTGTTACAACTGCAGGAGCTGGTTTTTCAGTTTCTCTAGGTAGAACATACTCAGGGAGAGTCACAACTGGTGGAGCCTCTGTTCCTACAGAACTTTGTTTAGTTCCAACCTCAATTACTCTATCTAGAGCTGGAGTTGATTCAGTTTGAACTACCTTACTATTGCTGCTATCTACTTCGACATACTCGATTATAGCACCATCTTTCCCTTCTGCTAGAACTTTCTCTTTTCCTTTATCTAAGTTTGGATTTTCGTGACGTATAGTCTTGAATGGTACTGCCTTCTTGACAATATCCAAGCTTGGAAGTTTAAAGACAAGGTCTTTAACTCCCTCTTCAGGACTTGAAGAAGTAATTGGTTTTTCAGGTTCTTTTGGTAGAAGGTACTCAGGAAGAGTCACAACTGGTGGAGTATCTGTTCCTACAGAATTTTGTTTAGTCCCGACTTCAATCACTCGGTCTAGAGCTGGAGTTGATTCAGTTTGAACTACCTTACGATTGCCGCCATCTACTTCGACGTACTCAACTAACAAACCGTCTTTCCCTTCTGCTAGAACTTGTTCTTTCTCTTTGTCTAAGTTTGGATTTTCGTGACGGATAGTCTTGAATGGTACTGCCTTCTTGACAATATCCAAGCTTGGAAGTTTAAAGACAAGCTCTTTAACCCCTTCTTCAGGACTTGAAGAAGTAATTGGTTTTTCAGGTTCTTTTGGTAGAAGGTACTCAGGAAGAGTCACAACTGGTGGAGTATCTGTTCCTACAGAACTTTGTTTAGTCCCAACTTCAATCACTCGGTCTAGAGCTGGAGTTGATTCAGTTTGAACTACCTTACGATTGCCGCCATCTACTTCGACGTACTCAACTAACAAACCGTCTTTCCCTTCTGCTAGAACTTGTTCTTTCCCTTTGTCTAATTGTGGATTTTCGCGACGGATAGTCTTGAATGGTACTGCCTTCTTAACAATATCCAAACTTGGGAGTTGGAAGACAAGCTCTTTAACCCCTTCTTCAGGACTTGAAGAAGTAATTGGTTTTTCAGGCTGTTTTGGTTCAACTGGTTGTTCTGGTTGGCTAGGTTGCAATTGCTTGATTTGTTCAAGAGCGTTATTGAGGGCTTTGTTGACGTCTTCTTGAGTCTTCGCTTCTTGGATAGCTGCGATTGCTTTATCAGTAATTTCAACTAATTTTTTCTTAGCATCGTTGTTAGTACCAAGTTCAGCCACTTTTTTCTCAATAGCTTCAGTCAAGCTAGCCATAGCCTTATCATAATTGATTTCAGGCTGTTCAGGTTGTTTCGGATCAACCGGTTGTTCTGGTTGGCTAGATTGCAATTGCTTGATTTGTTCAAGAGCGTTGTTGAGGGCTTTATTGACGTCTTCTTGAGTCTTCGCTTCTTGGATAGCTGCGATTGCTTTATCAGTAATTTCAACTAATTTTTTCTTAGCATCGTTGTTAGTACCAAGTTCAGCCACTTTTTTCTCGATAGCTTCAGTCAAGCTAGCCATAGCCTTATCGTAATTGATTTCAGGTTGTTCAGGTTGTTCAGGTTGTTTTGGTTCAACTGGTTGTTCTGGGCTTGTTTCGTTTCCAGGTTTTTGGTAATTTTCATCTTTGCTAAGAATATCTTGCAAAGTAGTGACTGTTGACATCACATCTTGTACATTTACCGTATCAGAACTTAATTGTGCAGTGAGTTTATCAAGATTAGACTTGAACGCTTGGCGTGCAGTTGCAGTATCTTTCAATCCAGCAGGATTAAAGTTAGATAAATCTTCTTTCCATTTAGAGATAGATTGAAGGATTTCTGCTTTGCTGTATAGCTCGCTACCTTCGCCTTGTGTAATGAATTGATCCACTTGCATACCAATATTTTTGGTCAAATCATTCTTGTCAGGGTCTAGTTGGAGAGTTACTGCGTGCAAGTTTTCATCAAGTCCTTTTAGGCTGACTAGAGTCTGGTCACCTTGGCGTTGGGCAGCGTGACCGCTAAAGTATTTCTTGCCATCAATAGTCGAAGCATTTCCCATACCATCTTGGTAAGGAACTTCTTTACCATCTAAGAAGACCTTGTAGATACCGTGACCTGGGTCTACAAATCCTTTGATTTCTAAGCCTGTACCATAGAAATAAGCAGTCACAGTTGTCTTTTTCTTCTGATCCTCTGTCAGATGTCCAAATGATACCCATGATTCAGTATTTTGGTATTTGCCAGAAGAGTTGGTTTCGTGTCTCCAGCCAGGACTGTAATCTAATTGGCTAGCCTGATCGTCGTAATTTGTCTGATTTGTCTTCAATAAATCAGCCTTCATTACTCGAATAGTTGCGTCGGTAGCAAAACCGAGTAGGGCACCATCAGACGCAGAAGTGAGTTTGGCTTTGAAATCAAAGATTGAGTCAGCTTGTTCGGTGAAGTCGATAGTTGGAATAGTAACAGTTTTCTCTGTTTCACCATCTGCAAAGGTCACATCTTGAGTTGTATCTTGGTAAACCTTACCGTGAACACCTGTTCCAGGTTCTGTAATGAAGCGAACGGTAGCAGCTCCCTTGCTTCCACCAACACGCTTAATTGTAACAGTAACAGGTTTTCCTTTTTCGACATCGTAAGAAGTTGCTTCAAGCTCAAACATACCCTTGCTGTTATTGTTTAGAGTGTAGATTCCTTCTGTAGCAATTGGTTCACCTGTTTTGTTAACGAGAGTAATAGTGTGTTCTCCAGGCGATAAATCACCAGTTTCGTAAACTTTTTGGCTACGTTTACGGCTACTGTTCTTGGTTTGTACATCTGCAACTTTTTGACCATCCACGTATACAGACATTTCACCATGGTTTGGATCTACTGTTGATACAACATAAGCCTTGGTTCCTGTGAAACGATAGGTGACTTTGGCGTCTTTCTTGTTGGTCCACATAGAAGTACCACGGATACCTTCTGACTCGTTGTACCAAGTTGTACCTTCCTTGTCAGCCGTTGTATTTGAGTGGTATTCTAGTCCAAGAGGATATCCATCATTCTTTTCGATAGTGCTTGGAGTTTTATAGACTGAGAAGTTGGTTAGGATTGGTGTAGCTTGTGAGCCAGTAATCGTAACTCGGATTTTTTGTGCTTCTACAGGTTGACCCTGGATCAAACGACGATAGCCTACGGTTGAACCTTCACCATATGGAACCCAGCGTCCGTTGATTTCGACTTCAATCTTGAATCCAGAAATACGTTGTCCTTTGGCAATATCTTCCTTGAGTTCTACGACGTCAAAACGTCTCTTTTGTCCTAAATCAACTGTGAAACTACCAGTTGTAGCATCATTTGAAAGTGCCCAGCTAGTATCATCTTTACCGTCTGTAAGGTGGCTTTCTTTGTAGAGATGGTTCTGACGAGTAGAACTTGCTGTTACAGTTGCTCCTTTGGCAAAGTCAGTCGCATACATTTGATCTAGAGTCGCTTTGAATTCTTTCAAGCGAGCCACGTCAGCATCTGCGAATTTACCTTCTTTGTTTGGTGGAATGTTGAGAAGAAGTGGCGTTCCACGACCAACAGACTTGAAGTAGATATCCATCAATTCTTTGAGGGATTTTGGTTGCTGGTTATCGTGGTAGAACCAGCCAGAGCGGATGGAAACATCTGCTTCTCCTACAGAGTACATATCTCCGTCAGGGTCACCGTGGTTAAGGTATTCGTTCTTAACATTTTCGGTGATGTTTGCTTTCTTGACCTTATGCCATACAGGGTCACCAGCGATACCACGCTCATTTCCAATCCAACGGATACTTGTTGGTTCGGCAGAGAAGATAGCGATATCTCCTTCAGCTTCCTTGATGTATTTGAACCACTCATCAAAAGTGTAGGTTACTTTTTGGGCACCGCTACCGCGTGCTCCATCCATCCAGACTTCGATAAATTTACCCTTATTACCGTATTTTGGATTACCAAGGATTTCTTTTAGTTGATTGAGGTAGTATTCGTTGTATTCTTTTTGAGTAGCTACCTTATATTTAGGGCTATTAACATCCCATGGTGATAGGTAAACACCCATGTTCATATCGTATTTAGTAGCCGATTTAGAGATTTCTTCTAGAAGGTCACCTTTTCCATCTTTCCATGGACTTGCAGCTACGGTATGATTTGTATATTTAGATGGGTAAATAACGAAACCATCGTGGTGTTTGACAACCATAATAGTTCGTTTAAAACCGGTTTCCTTTAGAGTACGGATCCATTGGTCTGTATCTAAGTTAGTTGGATTGAAGTTTTTAGGATCCTCATTTCCATGTCCCCATTCAGAATTAGTATAAGTATTCATACCATAGTGGATGAAGGCAGCTAATTCTTCCTTGTGATAATCAAGTTGAGCCTTGCTTGGAAGCGGACCGTGATTTCCGATTTCTGTTTCTTTATCTTCTGGGTGAGCAGCAGGTAAAACATTTGAAGTCGGATTAGAGCTATCAGAGATTTTTTCGTATTCAAAGACAACATCATTCACACCCTTGTGCTGGATGCTGGCTTCTAAGCGTGGAGTGATCGCGCGGTAGCCTGCGATTTCTTTTGCTTCAAAAGTGTTTACAAAGGAAACCTCGTATTCTTTTCCGTCATTATTATCAGTAACAACATCTGCTAATTCTTGCTCTGAGCCTTTCAAGCGATAATGAATGGCAAATGAACCTTTATTCACTTTATAAACCACCTTGATGACCCGTGTTCCTGGAGCTGTTTTGCTGACGACGTTGTAGGTCCACTCATCTTTGAGTTGTTTGTTGATTTCGACGCCATCAATAGAGACAATCTGGTATTTCTCTTGATTTTTTGTATAGAAGTCGGTCTTAGCGATTTCTTTTTTGAAGTCATAATCAAAAGCTGTTCCAACTTCAGTTTTTTCGACAAAAGTATCATCAGTTTTGATTGGATTACCAGTTTCATCTACGTGTTGAACCACTACACGTCCGTAATCGATTCCTTTAATGAGTGTCGCAACACCATTTTCATCGAAAGAATATTGATTTTCACCAATAACAGCAGTTTTATTTCTGAACATTTCTCCTTCAGGAGTAAAGTAATATCGTTTCCCGTTATCACCTTGGTACCAACCTTTGACACCATATTTTGCGATAATATCTTTTACCCATTTGACTTGCTCAGGTGAGAGGACGATCCCACCACCGAAACGGTCTTTGTCAGGGATGCCGTTTTCAATTGTGCCGTGTTGGTGAACACCGACTACTTTACCATCACCGTTGATAATACCAGCACCTGAAAGGCCTGAAACAGAAGTCATATGATAGGTAATGCCTTTTGAGCCTTTATCATCATACTTATCAACAGATTTCACGACACCATCAGCCTTGTAAAGTTGACCAGCGACAATTGGTTTTTTGAGCTCAGGTGAGCTTGAATCGGTCGGATATCCAATTGTGCTAACAGGATCTCCTGGTTGATAGGTTTTGTTTTCTGCCAAGGGAACAAAGGTAGCAGCTTTATTTGGACTAGCGATTTGAAGAGGAACAGGTGCTACAACAGCAGCCAGATCATTTTGATATCCTTTTCCAAATTCTTTCTTGTTCCAAAAATGAATATCTTCTTCTTTGAAAAGAGTAGTATTACCCGTTACAGGTTGAGAATTGCGAACAGCAGAATTGGAACCGAGGTTATAGTAAAACTTAGCAGAATCTCCACCTCGAATATGTCCTTCTTTTGTATCATGGTCTGATTCTAAAAAGTTGTGAGCAACAGTCAAGATGACATTTGGTGCTACAAAAATACCAGAACCAGACACGATATAGCGTTGGGAACCACCATTGTAAATAGTGTAAATCATACTAGCAGCAGTGGCAGGTTGTCCTTCATAAGGGACGTGCTTCAAATCTAGACCACCGTTGATGATCGCACGATTACCATTTTCAGCTTCTTTTGGAAGTTCTTCCTTGTTTTTTAGAATGCTTTCTGTCTCAACTTTTGGGCTATCCTTCTTGTCTACGATTGCTGAAGTATCTATGTTTTTTACGGGCGTATCAGGATAAGCTTGATCGTGGATTTCTTCAGGAAGTAAGTCAGTAGTCTTAGTATCTGCTACAGATTTTTCTTCTGCTGGTTTAACAGTTTTTTCTGATTTCTCTGACTCTTGAGGTTTAGAAATTACAGGACTTTCATTTTTGACTTCTGATTTGGATTTTTCAGCTTCGGCCAATTTTTCTACATTTGGTTGAGAGCTTGTAGTTTCAATTTTTGCTTCGTCAGCTAGTGCTGTACCAGATGCAAAAAAAGCGAGTCCAACCATAACCGAAGCAACACCAACGGTTAATTTTCTGATGCTAAAAGTTTGCCCTTTTTCAAAAAGGTATCGATTCATAATGTACTCCTAGTTTGAATAAAGACAGTCAGCTACTGTCTGAGCCCAAGTATGACTTGGAAACGATTTTCTTTAATGATAGTTAATTTGTGCAATAGTTTGAGTATAACCTTCCTCCTATTTAAGCGCTTTCATCTTAAGATAAAAAAATTTAAATTGCCATCTTAATATTTAAAATGACCCAAAATCCTTAATATAACAAATATACTAAATTATTCCAAGAAATGCAATAGAGAAATGTAAGAAAATCAATCTAACTTAAAGAAATTCATTTGCTTTTTAAAGAAAAAATACATCCTTTCAAAAATTAAACTAAATGAAAGGATGTATTCAAAAAATCAGAGTAATTTTCGTATGGCCTCTTCAATTTGTTGTGGGTCTGTTTTGGAAGAGAAGCGTTCAAAGACTTGCCCATCTCGACCGATGAGAAACTTAGCGAAATTCCATTCGATTCGTTTTCCTAGTGGACCAGATTTCTGGTCTTTCAACCAAACATAGAGGGGATCTGCCTCCTTACCGTTGACCTTGATTTTGGCAAAACGTGGGAAGGTGGTTTGATAGTGTAGGCTACAGAAGGCGTTGATTTCTTCTGTGTTACCTGGTGCTTGTCCCATAAACTGATTGCAAGGGAAGTCTAAAATCTCAAAACCTTGTTCTTGATAGCAATCATAGAGTTCTTGGAGACCTTGGTACTGGGGCGTTAAACCACATCCAGTAGCAGTGTTGACAACCAAGAGAACTTTCCCACGATAGGCATCTAGTGAGATTTCTTGATTGTCTTGATTCAAGACTGAAAAATCGTATAGTGAAGTCATTACTTGCTTTTCTCCTTCTGTTTGGTGTTTTTAGGAGTTTTTTCCTCCTGTAGGGATAGAAAGCCGTAGGTCAGGGTTCCAAAAATGCTACCGATAATCAGGCCATACATCAGGAAAGGAACACTTTTATCGAATTGCATGAGCAACTTCACAAAATCTGGAAGGGACATCTGTTGAACGAAGACTTTATGAAAGATGAGTAGGGTAAAGAGGCCAATCTGAATACCGATAAACACAATCCAGCTTCGGAATTTGATTTGGGCTTTGCTGTAGGTTTTGAGGATAATTTCTGACTTGTCATCTTTTTCCAGATGGAGTTCTTTGACGGCTTTCTGAGTTTTTAAGGTAATGAAAAAAATGAGTCCAGAGTAAACGTAGGGCATGGCATAGCGAACCACCTCTATGAAGCGTCCAAATAACAGATAAAACAAGAAGAGGAAGAAGGAAGAATAAACGATTTGGACCATGGAACGGGCACAGGCTTTGTAGATAATTTCTTGCCGGCATTCATCAAAAGGGCCTTGGATGTGAAAGAGATTTCGAAGTAGGCGAGTGGTGAAGTCTTCTTTTTTCATGCTGATAACCTCCTAAATGAGCGGTTTTTGATTGACTTCTTTAACGAATTGATAGAGATAATAAAGATAAGTGATAGAAGAAAGGCTAGCGATAGTCAGCAGTAAATAATATTTCCAATCGCTTGAGATGAGCATCAGTTGTGGAAAAGATAGAATTATAAAGTATAGTGCTAAGTTGAGTATGCGTGTTTTTGGGGAGTCAATCTTTAGATAAGTCAGTCCTTTGTTGAGTGCTGGAATAAAGACTAGCCCGAGGAATATCTCGCTGATTGGCAAGTTCCCTGAAACGATGATGAAGATGAGCAGAGAACTGAACAAAAGATGATAGGTAAGTAAAGTTACTAGTGATTTCATAAGGTACTTCCTAATCCTCATCTTGATTTTTCTTAGTTTTTGCAATGCGACGGGAGATGAGGAACTGTATGCTCGCTCCGAAGAAAATAGAACCGAGAATGCTTGATACACCATTTCTTATAGTGAGAAGAGAATGAAAATAGTCCTGACCTTCACCTATGAGTATACTTAGAAGAGGAGTTATAAAAAACATCCATAGACCAAAGAACAAACCTGCTTTAAGACCTGGGTAGTATAGTTGCTTACTTTCTTTCTCGCTCAGCATGTCTGGATCAATAGCTGTAATCCCTGTTTTTTTCATTTGGTAGGTGACATAGCCAGCAGCGATGAGGGCAATCACTAAAATCAGAGGAGGATAGATTAGAGCCACTTCTTGAGGGTATTTATAGGCCAGAAGGAGTGGAATAAGATTTCCGAAAATCATCAGATAAAAGAGGATGATAAAGACTTGGTTCCCAATACGATCGGCCTCACGCCGTTTGTATTCGTCAAGGGGACCAGAAATACCGTATGTGTGTTTGATCAGTTTTTCCGTGAAGGTTTCTTTTTTCATGAGTTTGCTCCTTTTTAAAAATTATCCTCCCAAAAGAGACTGTTGAGGTCAGTTTGGAGGCTGCGGGCGAGATTGAGACAGAGTTCCAGTGTTGGATTGTACTTGTCGTTCTCAATCATATTGATGGTTTGTCTCGAGACACCGATATCCTTGGCGAGTTCGAGCTGGGAAATGCCTAGTTCCTTGCGAAATTCTTTCACACGATTCATCTGTTCTCCTTTCTGATTTATGTCGTATATATTTGACTATATTATATTCTTCTATGAAATAGATGTCAAGCATATTTGACATATTTCTTAAAGAAATCTTACTTTTTTTGACCTATTTGTCTGACTAGTGCAAGCTATTCGGATTTGTGGTAAAATAGATAGGATATGACAAAAGAATTTCATCATGTAACGGTCTTACTCCACGAAACGATTGATATGCTTGACGTAAACCCTGACGGTATCTACGTTGATGCGACTTTGGGTGGAGCGGGCCATAGCGAATATTTATTAAGTAAATTAAGTGAAAAAGGCCATCTCTATACCTTTGACCAGGACCAGAATGCCATTAACAATGCGCAAAAACGCTTGGCTTCCTATATCGAAAAAGGGATGGTAACCTTTATCAAGGATAATTTCCGTCATTTACAGGCACGTTTGTGCGAAGCTGGTGTTCAGGAAATTGATGGAATTTGTTATGACTTGGGAGTGTCTAGTCCTCAATTGGACCAGCGTGAGCGTGGTTTTTCTTATAAAAAGGATGCGCCCCTGGACATGCGCATGAATCAGGAAGCTAGTCTGACAGCCTATGAAGTGGTGAACCACTATGACTATCATGACTTGGTTCGTATTTTCTTCAAATATGGCGAGGACAAATTCTCTAAACAGATTGCGCGTAAGATTGAACAAGCACGTGAAGTCAAGCCAATCGAGACAACGACTGAGTTAGCAGAAATTATCAAGTCGGCCAAACCTGCCAAGGAACTCAAGAAAAAGGGCCATCCTGCCAAGCAGATTTTCCAGGCTATTCGAATTGAAGTCAATGATGAACTGGGAGCGGCAGATGAGTCCATCCAGCAGGCTATGGATATGTTGGCTCTAGATGGTAGAATTTCAGTGATTACCTTTCATTCCTTAGAAGACCGCTTGACCAAGCAATTGTTTAAGGAGGCTTCAACGGTTGAAGTTCCCAAAGGTTTACCTTTCATTCCAGATGATCTCAAGCCCAAGATGGAATTGGTGTCCCGTAAGCCAATCTTGCCAAGTGCAGAAGAATTAGAAGCTAATAACCGCTCGCACTCAGCTAAGTTGCGCGTGGCCAGAAAAATTCACAAGTAAGAGGGGAAAAGATGGCAGAAAGAATCGAAAAAACAAGCCAGTCGCTGCAAACCAAGTTTAAGAGATTTTCACGAGTAGAGAAGGCATTTTATCTTTCGATTGCTTTGACTACAATTGTTTTAGCGATTAGCGTTGTGTTTATGCAGACAAAGCTATTACAAGTTCAGAATGAATTGACCAAGGTTAATGCTCAGATAGAAGAAAAGAAGACAGAACTAGATGATGCCAAGCAAGAGGTTAATGAATTGATTCGTTCAGAACGTTTGAAAGAAATTGCAAACTCGAAGGATTTGCAGTTGAATAACGAAAATATCCGAACAGCGGAGTAAGATATGAAACAATTGAAAGAAAAAATTATCCGTTTTGCCGTTCGTAATCGTAAATCACCAGAAGAAAATCGCCGAAGAGTAGGGAAGAGCCTAAGTTTATTGGCAGTCGTACTCTTCGCTGTCTTTTTGGTCAACTTTGCGGTCATTATTGGAACGGGTAGTAAATTTGGTAAAGACTTGGTCAAAGAGGCTAAGAAGGTTCACCAGACAACGAAGACCATTCCGGCGAAACGAGGAACTATCTATGATCGAAATGGAACGCCAATAGCAGAAGATGCGACTTCTTACAATGTGTATGCTGTTATTGACAAGACCTACAAGTCGGCTACTGGGAAAGTTCTTTATGTAGAAGATTCAAAATTTAGTAAAGTTGCAGAAATTTTTCATAAATACCTGGAGATGGATGAGTCCTATGTGACAGAACAACTTGCTCAGCCCAATCTGAAACAGGTATCGTTTGGTACAAAAGGAAATGGTATTACTTATGCCAATATGATGGCTATTAAAAATGATCTCAAGACTGCTGGTGTGGAGGGGGTTGATTTTACAACTAGTCCTAACAGGAGTTATCCGAATGGTCAGTTTGCTTCATCATTTATTGGTCTAGCACAACTTCATGAAAATGAAGATGGTAGCAAGAGTTTATTAGGGACATCTGGTTTAGAGAGTTCTCTAAATAGAATCCTTGCGGGAACAGATGGAATTATCACTTACGAAAAAGATCGTCTGGGAAATATTGTACCAGGTACAGAGCAAGCTTCTCAACAAACTGTAGACGGGAAGGATGTTTATACCACTCTTTCAAGTCCCTTGCAGTCCTTCATGGAAACACAGATGGATGCATTTCAAGAAAAGGTAAAAGGCAAGTACATGACAGCTACCTTGGTCAGTGCTAAGACAGGTGAAATCCTCGCTACTACTCAAAGACCTACCTTTAATGCAGACACTAAGGATGGTATCACTAAAGACTTTGTTTGGCGCGATATCCTCTATCAGAGTAACTATGAGCCAGGATCAACCATGAAGGTGATGATGTTGGCAGCAGCTATTGATAATAAGACTTTCCCTGGTGGAGAATACTTTAACAGTAGCGAGTTGAAACTGGCAGATGCAACCATTCGAGATTGGGACGTTAACGAAGGTTTGACAAGTGGTGGAACGATGACCTTTTCTCAAGGTTTTGCCCACTCTAGTAATATCGGGATGACCTTGCTCGAGCAGAAAATGGGAGATGCGACTTGGCTGGATTATCTCAATCGCTTTAAGTTTGGGGTGCCGACGCGTTTTGGTCTGACTGATGAGTATTCAGGTCAATTGCCTGCAGATAATATTGTTAATATTGCCATGAGTGCATTTGGTCAGGGGATTTCTGTAACGCAGACCCAGATGCTACGTGCTTTTACAGCCATTGCCAACGATGGGGTTATGTTGGAACCAAAATTTATCAGTGCCCTTTATGATCCAAATGACCAGTCTGTTCGTAAGTCTCAAAAGGAAATAGTCGGGAATCCTGTATCGAAAGAAGCGGCATCAGTCACGCGTGACCATATGGTTATGGTTGGAACAGACCCTACATATGGAACTATGTATAATCATAGTACAGGCAAGGCAACTGTCAATGTCCCGGGTCAGAATGTGGCCCTTAAATCAGGGACTGCGCAGATTGCGGATGAGAAAAATGGTGGTTATCTTACAGGTTCAACAAACTACATTTTCTCAGTTGTTTCTATGCACCCAGCAGAAAATCCTGACTTTATTCTCTATGTGACGGTTCAACAACCTGAGCATTATTCAGGTATTCAACTTGGAGAGTTTGCCAATCCAATTCTTGAAAGAGCCTCAGCTATGAAAGAATCACTCAATCTTCAGTCAACTGCTAAGAATTTGGAGCAGTTTAGTAAGACTACAAGTTATGCAATGCCTGCAACTAAGGATTACACGCCGGGTGATTTAGCAGAGGAATTACGACGTAACCTTGTTCAACCAATCGTTATTGGAACAGGAATTAAGATTAAAGATAGTTCTGTTTCTGAAGGGAATAATTTGGAAGCCAATCAGCAAATCTTAATCCTATCTGATAAGCTTGAAGAAATGCCGGATATGTATGGATGGACACAGGAAAATGTTCAAGCGTTTGCCAAATGGTTGAATATTGAAGTAGAGTGGGATGGTACAGGTAAAACGGTTCAAAAACAGAGTGTTCGTGCCAATACTGCCATCAAAGATATTAAAAATTTGAAAGTAACTTTAGGAGATTAACATGATCAGTTCCATTAGTGCTGGAATTCTTAGCTTTTTATTAACAGTTATTGGTATTCCAGCCTTTATCCAATTTTATCGAAAAGCCCAGATTACTGGACAGCAGATGCATGAGGATGTCAAGCAGCATCAGGCAAAAGCTGGAACTCCAACTATGGGAGGTTTGGTTTTCTTAATTGCTTCTGTTTTAGTCGCCTTCTTTCTTGCCTTATTTAGTAACCAACTCAGCAACAATGTTGGTATGATTTTATTTATTTTGGTCTTGTATGGCTTGGTTGGTTTTTTAGATGACTTCCTCAAGGTCTTTCGTAAAATCAATGAGGGCCTTAATCCCAAACAGAAATTGGCTCTTCAGCTGCTAGGTGGCGTCATTTTCTACCTTTTTTATGAGCGTGGGGGCGATATGCTCTCTGTCTTTGGTTACCAAGTGCATCTAGGGATTTTCTATATTGTCTTCGCTCTTTTCTGGCTAGTCGGTTTTTCAAACGCAGTCAACTTGACAGATGGTATTGACGGTCTAGCTAGTATTTCAGTTGTGATTAGCTTGTCTGCCTATGGAGTTATTGCCTATGTGCAAGGTCAGATGGATATTCTTCTAGTGATTCTTGCCATGATTGGTGGTTTGCTTGGTTTCTTTGTCTTTAACCATAAGCCTGCTAAAGTCTTTATGGGAGATGTGGGAAGTTTGGCTTTAGGTGGAATGCTGGCAGCTATCTCTATGGCCCTCCACCAAGAATGGACTCTCTTGATTATCGGAATTGTTTATGTTTTTGAAACAACTTCAGTCATGATGCAAGTCAGTTATTTCAAACTGACAGGTGGTAAACGTATTTTCCGTATGACGCCTGTACATCACCATTTTGAGCTTGGAGGATTGTCTGGTAAAGGAAATCCTTGGAGCGAGTGGAAGGTTGATTTCTTCTTTTGGGGAGTGGGGCTATTAGCAAGTCTTTTGACGCTAGCCTTTTTATACCTACTGTAAAAAATAAATCAGGATGAAGCTTATCTTCATCCTGATTTTTGTGTGGTTAAAAGTTAATTGGACTCATCCTTCTTACTCTTAAGTAGAAAAGTTGCTGTTAGGACTAGACTCAATCCTGACAAGAATAGTAGTGGATTGGATGTTTCACCAGTAGCTGGAAGTTGTTCTTTAGGAGAATCATTTGCAGATTGAACAAGGTCTGGACTAGATGAAACTTGCTTAGAGCTGTTGGCTAATGGTTTGATATCTGTTTCACTTGGTTTTTGATTTGCAGTAATTGATGCTCCATTAGCTCGATAAACGACTGCATAGGTGCTGAAATGACTAGTCGTAAATTCTGCCATTCCCTCGTGAATAGTAAAATCGAGTTTCTGTAACTCTTTTGATGGAGTTAGGTAGTAAACATTTTCGACAGCAGAGGAAATAGGCAAGCGAACCAAGACAGATCCTTTTGGTTGTAAACTCTGATCTGTTGAATTTTTAAGGTGAAGATCGTAAGCATCATAGGTCTTACCAAATAGTTCTTGAGCTAAGACATGTCTGCTAGAAATATGAGAAATTCCCTCTAATTCAGTCGCTCCTCCAATAATTTCAACTCCAGTCCTTTCATCTTTTAAGACACGAAGTTTATATTCAGGAACAGAAACCGTAGGCGCTTGCTCTTGTCCTGCTGTGTCGATAGGCTTCGTGTACTCAGGAATAGAAACAGTAAGTGCTTGCTCTTGTCCTGCTGTGCCGATAGGTTTCGTGTACTCAGGGATAGAAACCGTAGGCGGTTGTTCCATTCCTGCTGTGCCGATAGGTTGAGTGTATTCAGGGACGTTTACTACAGGTGGCTGTTCTAGTCCTGCTGTGCCGATAGATTTAGTGTATTCAGGAATAGAAACCGTAGGTGGTTGTTCTATTCCTGCTGTGCCGACAGGTTTAGTGTACTCAGGAATAGAAACAGTAGGAGCTTGTTCTAGTCCTGCTGTGCCGATAGGTTGAGTGTATTCAGAGATAGAAACAGTAGGTGGTTGTTCTAGTCCTGCTGTGCCGATAGGCTTAGTGTATTCAGGAATTTCTACAATAGGAGCAGGGTCATCTCCCTTGCTTGTAGTTGGCTGCTGATTCTCAACCTTCTTCTCATCCTTTTTGGTAAAGACAGCTACTACAGGACTGCTTGTTGTATTTCCCTGGATAGAATAAGTTTCTATCGCATTTCCAATCTTTCGATTGGTTTCGTCAGGGATAGGGATTTGTACCTGATTATCTTGGATTGATAAGACAGTCTGATCCCCAGTCGTAACTAGATGATTATCGTCTATCCTGCGTAAAACGAGTGGATCTTTGATACCTGGGAAGGTCACAGCGATGGCTTCCCAATCTCCAGCTGGAAGAGTTAAAGAGATGTTTTTATCCCCTTCCTTAAGTGGTGCGATACTTGGACTATCCAAGCTTACAGCTGGAGATTTAATCACATCAAATGAATCTAGAGAAATTTTCTTGCGACCTGCTGGTGAATTTGGATCAACTTTCAATGTCAAAATATGATTACCATCGCTCAGATTAGTAAATTCTCCAATTAAGGTTGCCTTTTGGGTAGCGCCAGCTGTGTAGAAGTCTAGACTTGACATTTCTTTGCCATCTAGTGTCACGAGAGCTTTTCCGAGAGCGGATGTTTTAAGTCCGTAAATTCGAATACCTGTTCCAGTAAATGGAATGGTTGCCTGAGCTTCTGAAGCAGTACTTGGGTCACTGTTATTGATGTCCGCATATTTTTCTGTGCTCTTATATAATTCAGTATCGCTCCAATCTTTGAATTGAGATCCGTATTGAATGCGAGAGTCACGGTCATCCATTTTTTCAATAGTTGTTCCCTGTCCAGGTAAAACTTTAAAGTAGTCTAAGGAAATTTTGGAACGTTCACTGCCACGGTGTTTATGCTCTTGTTTTACAGTGATGGTCATCACATGAGCACCATCTGACAATCCTGTGAAGCGACCGATAAGGCTACCTTTTTCAGTTGCACCTGCAGTATAGAAGTCCAGTTCACCGACTGATTTACCATCGATTTTGACTTCAGCGATTCCCAATTGAGATGATTTGAGACCATAGATTTCAATGCCAACACCATTGAAAGGAATGGTTGCTGTCGCATCTTTATCTGTATAGTTACCTAGTGAAAGGTCAGCAAATTTCTCTGTTCCTCCAAATAATTCTGAGTCTGCCCAGTTTCCAAATGCAGAACCGTATTGGATTCGGCTATCACGGTCATCCATCAATTGGTTATAGGTTTCGACATTGGCCTTTTCGGATACCTGTGTAGAAACATTACCTAGCATAGCCTTAACAGTATAAGTGTAGGCGAGTTGAGGATCGAGTGAGCGGTCGATAAAATGGGTTTGATTGGTTACAAATTCTCTGCTTGCAGAGATTTGGCCAGATTCGTCTTTCACTTGTCTTTGGATAACATAGTGGGTAGCGCCTTCTACTTGGTTGAAGGTAAGTTCGGCAGTGACGCCATTTTTTCTAACTGCTGTCAGACTGGTTACACGACCAGGGAAATGTTCAAAGGTAATGACATCACCTTTTTGTGTTGCCAGTTGAATGCGGCCATCTTTAAGAACAGTTGCTTTGACAGATTTGCCATTAACCTTAACCTGACTGGCTTCGATATTTGGATAATCTACAACTAGGTCTCCACCGACATTTGAAAGGAAGGACAAGCTTTGCAAGTTTTTATCTTTCCACTTCATGCTAACTTCAAAGTTACCACGGGCAACCAGACCAGAAACCTGACCGTCTTTCCAAACATCTGGAAGGGCTGGCAATGGTGCAATGTAGCCAGTTTGTGATTGAAGAAGCATTTCTGCAATCCCACTGGTTGCTCCAAAGTTTCCATCGATTTGGAAAGGTGCGTGCGTATCCCAAAGGTTTTCTAGAGTTGAATATTTGAGCTGTTCAGCGAGCAAGCGATGAGCACGGTTACCGTCTAAGAGACGAGCCCAGAGGTTGATTTTATTGGCCTTAGACCAACCAGTACCACCATCTCCGCGATGGTTCAAAGTTGCACGCGCAGCTTCTAAATATTCAGCCTGATCCTTGCTAAAGAGCGTACCTGGGAAGAGACCCACTAGGTGGGAAACATGGCGGTGGTTATTTTCAATCCCTTCATTAGTGAATTGTGGACTGTCCTCCTCGTACCATTCCTTGATGCGTCCCTCTTTGTTGATGTGAAGTGGTTTTAGTTTGTCAAATTTAGCCTTGACCTCTGTGACTAAGTCTTTGTCGACATTCAGATGGTTGGCGACTTCCATGTAGTCATGGAATAACTGCCAGACTAGCGATTGGTCAAAGGTATTTCCGATGGTGATGGTACCGTGTTCTGGTGAGTAAGATGGAGAAGACACCCAACGGTCACTGGCCTTGTCATAGTGCAAGAAGGAGTTCCAGAACTTAGCTGTTTCCTTGAGCATTGGATAGATCTTTTCTTTTAGATAGCTTTCATCCTTGGTGAATTTGTAGTAATCATAGACATTTTGCATCATCCAGGCATTGGCAGCTGGAGACCAACCCCAATAGTAATTCCAACCTGGAGTTGTCCAGCCAAATGGTGTCGCCTGGGTATGAACCAACCAGCCATTTTCTTGTCCGTCTTTGGATTCGATACCAGCGTATTCCTTAGCAGCGATACGGCCATAGTAACGCATATCGTCAATGTAATTGATCATTGGCTTGGCTGTTTCAGCTAGATTGCTCATGTAGGCTGGCCAATAGTTCATTTGCAAATTGACATTGAGGTGGTAGTCAGCGTTCCAAGGTGGATTGTCTACGGCATTCCAGACTCCTTGTAGGTTGGCAGGAAGGGCATCTGTCCGATCACGAGATGAACTAATCAATAAATAACGTCCGTATTGGAAGAAGAGTTCTTCCAGCTTTTGCCCTTTGCTAGGATTATAGGTCTGAAGGGCCTCTTTTGTCGTTTGAGCAGCATTGCTTCCACCTAGGTTTAGTTTGACGCGGTTAAAGAGGCTTTGATAGTCTTTGATATGGTTCTTTTTAAGTGTCTCGTAGTCTTTGCCCCTAGCTGCTTCTACAATGCCTTTAACTGTTTTTTCGAGGTCAATGTCTTTGCGATAGTTTGTTTTTGGATTCTGAGCAAAGTTAGTCTTGGCACTGAGTAAAAGCGTAGCGTAGCTAGCTCCTGTGATTGTTAAACTATCCTCATGGACAGTAACTTTTCCGTCCGTTTTAATTCCTAGATAGGATGCGAACTGGAGGCCATTATCTTTGACTGTACCTTTTAGTAGGATACCATTTGGGTCTGTCGTAACATGGCCACTCTTGTAGTTAGAATATTCCGCTGAGTAGTCTCCGTTAGCAAGTAAATCTTCTGTTAAGCTATTCCAAGCTGTAAAATCAAGTTTTTTGTCCCCTTTTTGGGTCAAGTGGGTCACGGTGACATCATCAGGATAGCTGGAGAAGGTTTCACGTTTGAAGGTTGTCCTATCTTGGGTGTAAGAAGTGGTTGTAGTGGCTTCTGTGATATCCAAACCACGGTGATAATCTGTTACCGTATCCAGCCCCTTTTTCTGGTTATTGAAAACCATGGATACATCACCAAAGGCTAAATAACGTCCATATTGGGAGTTGTTTGGACCAACTAGATTTCGCTCAGCTAATCGTTTGGCTTTTTGGCGGTCTCCATCCTCGAGAGCCTTACGAATTTCTGCTAAAATTTTATACCGTTCCTGATAGTTTCCTCCATTATAGTCGGTACTGTCGGGACGCGGTCCACCTGACCAAAGAGTTTTTTCGTTGTATTGGATTCTCTCCTCGCCGATGAGACCAAAAACCTTAGCCCCCATCTCACCATTCCCAACGGGGAGGGCTTGTTTTTCCCATCCATCATAGGAAGGAGCTGTTGGTCGATCATAGTTTAGCTGATAGTTGCTTTGTTCTGTCACAGGTAGTTCTTGCTTTTCGGCTTCCTTATTTTTATTAGCTTCTACAATGGCCTCAGTACTGGCTTGATTAGTTGTAGCAGAGGCAACATTAGCCTCAGTGGGTTTGGTTTTAGAAACACTATTATCAGCTAGAACTGGTTTTGAATGGTCAACTGCTTCGCTTGGCTGTGTGTGCTCGGTTGATTCAGTTGTTTTCGTAACGGTATCTTTCTTAGCTGTAGTTTTCTCCAGTGTAGCCTCTTTTTGCTTTACTTCAGTAGTATCAGCAGAGACGGTATGACTAGCTAGAAAAACCGCTCCAAGCAAAACAGAGGCTGTGCCGACTGTTAGTTTCCGAATACTGTAGCGACAGGATTTCTCCCTAAATAAATTTCTCATAGAAATCTCCTCTCATTTATTGTAAGCGCATTCATTTTTTCTTAAAAAAATATAATGCTCTATTTACAGTCTGATATAGACCGATTTTATTCGTACTATTTTAATATAACAAATAAAACCAGAGAAAGCAAGGGATTTTCATATGAAGTTATAGTTTTATATAATGTCACTGGAAACTGGTTAGACAAGTAGTCAAAGGTACGAATGTATAAGGCGACTATTTATTGGTATCGTCTTGAAAGCGTAAAACAAACTAGTCAGGGTGGCTAGTTTATGGTATAATGAAGGAGACTCAAAAAGAAACAGGAGAAAAATGATGGATTTACTTTTAGCAATTGTATTGATTGTGCTAGCTTTTCTAGGAGGAGCTCTTGGAGGAATGTACTTGGTTCGTAAGCAAATCGAAAAAGAATTTGCTGACAACCCACGTTTGAATGCTGAAGCAGTTCGTACTCTTTTGAGTGCAAATGGTCAAAAACCAAGCGAAGCTAAGGTACAACAAGTTTACCACCAAATCATCCGCCAACAAAAGGCCGCCCTTGCTAACAATAAAAAGAAAAAATAAATAAGGAAAAGTCTGGGATGAAAGTTCCAGACTTCTCACTATATTGGCTAAGGGTTTAGGAATGAGACTTTTTCCTTGCATTCTATTGATATTTGATTATGATTAAGAGAGATAGTTATTGATTAGGCTATCATTCAGTTCATAAGGATGAATAATCATAATGAACTATCAATCAGAAAAAAGACTAGAAAGAAGACTGTATGGATAATCGACCAATTGGTTTTTTGGATTCGGGTGTCGGGGGCTTGACCGTTGTGCGCGAGCTCATGCGTCAGCTTCCCCATGAAGAAATCGTCTATATTGGGGATTCGGCACGGGCGCCTTACGGGCCCCGTCCTGCTGAGCAAATTCGTGAATATACTTGGCAGTTGGTCAACTTTCTTTTGACCAAGGATGTCAAAATGATTGTCATTGCTTGTAATACTGCGACTGCGGTCGTCTGGGAAGAAATCAAGGCTAAACTAGATATTCCGGTCTTGGGTGTGATTTTGCCAGGAGCTTCAGCAGCCATCAAGTCCAGCCAAGGTGGGAAAATCGGAGTGATTGGAACACCCATGACGGTACAATCAGACATCTACCGTCAGAAAATCCATGATTTGGATCCGGACTTACAGGTGGAGAGTTTGGCCTGTCCCAAGTTTGCTCCCTTGGTGGAGTCTGGTGCTCTGTCAACCAGTGTTACCAAGAAAGTGGTCTATGAAACCTTGCGTCCCTTGGTTGGAAAGGTGGATAGCCTGATTTTGGGTTGTACCCATTATCCACTGCTCAGACCTATTATTCAAAATGTCATGGGGCCCAAGGTTCAACTTATCGATAGTGGAGCAGAGTGCGTACGAGATATCTCAGTCTTACTTAATTATTTTGAAATCAATCGTGGTCGCGATGCTGGACCACTCCATCACCGTTTTTACACAACAGCCAGTAGCCAAAGTTTTGCACAAATTGGTGAAGAATGGCTGGAAAAAGAGATTCATGTGGAGCATGTAGAATTATGACAAATAAAATTTATGAATATAAGGATGAACAGGACTGGTATGTCGGGTCCTATGGTATTTTTGGTGGCGTCCGGACGTTGACGGATGATGACTTGGATTTTCCTCTATTGGAGTTTGCCCAAAGATTTCGAGATGAGGATCGAGGTTTTCCTGTTTCTGTTACTGTTTTACGCTATGGTTCTCTCTACCGTTTATTGTCTTTTGTGGTAGATATCCTCAACCAAGAAATGGGACGAAATGTGGAAGTCATCCAACGTCAGGGGGCTTTTCTCTTAGTTGAAAATGGGCAACTCCTGCATGTAGAATTGCCTAAAGAAGGTGTTGATGTAGAAACATTCTTTGAGACAAACAAGGTCAGAGAAACCTTATTGATTGCGACTCGTAACGAGGGCAAGACCAAGGAATTCCGAGCTATCTTTGACAAGCTAGGCTACGATGTGGAAAATCTTAATGACTATCCTGACTTGCCTGAAGTAGCTGAAACAGGCATGACCTTCGAAGAAAATGCCCGTCTCAAGGCAGAAACCATTTCTCAATTAACGGGCAAGATGGTTTTGGCAGATGACTCTGGTCTCAAAGTCGATGTCCTTGGTGGCTTGCCAGGTGTATGGTCAGCTCGTTTCGCAGGAGTGGGAGCTACTGACCGTGAAAACAATGCCAAACTCTTGCACGAATTGGCCATGGTCTTTGAACTCAAGGACCGCTCGGCTCAATTCCATACAACCCTAGTCGTAGCCAGCCCAAACAAGGAAAGCTTGGTTGTTGAAGCAGACTGGCCTGGCTACATTAACTTTGAACCTAAGGGTGAAAATGGCTTCGGCTATGACCCTCTCTTCCTTGTAGGAGAGACAGGCAAGTCCTCAGCTGAATTAACCCTTGAAGAAAAAAATAGTCAATCTCACCGTGCCTTAGCTGTTAAGAAACTTTTGGAGGTATTTCCATCATGGCAAAGCAAACCATCATTGTAATGAGCGATTCTCATGGCGATAGCTTGATTGTGGAAGAAATCCGTGATCGCTATGTAGGCAAAGTTGACGCCGTTTTTCATAACGGCGATTCTGAACTGCGTCCTGATTCTCCCCTTTGGGAAGGCATCCGTGTTGTTAAAGGGAACATGGACTTCTACGCCGGATACCCAGAACGTTTGGTGACCGAGCTTGGTTCGACCAAGATTATCCAAACCCATGGTCACTTGTTTGACATCAATTTCAACTTTCAAAAGTTGGACTACTGGGCTCAGGAAGAAGAGGCCGATATCTGTCTCTATGGTCACTTGCATGTGCCAAATGCTTGGATGGAAGGAAAGACTCTTTTTCTAAATCCAGGTTCCATCAGTCAACCACGTGGGACCATCAGAGAATGTCTCTATGCTCGTGTGGAGATTGATGATAGTTACTTCAAAGTCGACTTTTTGACACGAGACCATGAGGTGTATCCGGGCTTGTCCAAGGAGTTTAGCCGATGATTGCCAAGGAGTTTGAGACTTTCTTGTTGGGGCAGGAGGAAACTTTTTTGACCCCTGCTGAAAATCTAGCTGTGTTGATTGATACCCACAATGCGGATCATGCGACACTCTTGCTCAGTCAGATGACCTATACCCGTGTTCCTGTTGTAACAGATGAAAAACAGTTTGTTGGGACGATTGGGCTCAGAGATATTATGGCTTATCAGATGGAGCATGACTTGAGCCAAGAAATCATGGCGGATACGGATATTGTTCATATGACCAAAACGGACGTAGCGGTTGTTTCGCCTGATTTTACCATTACCGAGGTCTTGCACAAGCTGGTAGATGAGTCCTTCTTGCCGGTTGTGGACGCGTCAGGGATTTTCCAAGGGATTATCACGCGCAAGTCTATCCTCAAGGCTGTCAATGCTCTCTTTCATGACTTTAGTAAGGAATATGAGATTCGATGCAAATGAGAGACAGGATTTCAGATTTCTTAGAGGGAAAGCAGGGTTTATCTGCCAATTCTAAGCAGTCCTATAAGTATGATTTGGAGCAATTTTTAGATATTGTAGGTGGGCGGATTTCGGAGACTAGTCTCAAGATTTACCAAGCCCAGCTAGTCAATCTAAAAATCAGCGCTCAAAAGCGGAAGATTTCGGCCTGTAACCAATTTCTCTACTTTCTCTATCAAAAAGGGGAAGTGGAAAGCTTTTACCGTTTGGAATTAACCAAACAGACTGAAAAGAAAACTGAAAAACCAGAGATTCTAGACCTAGACTCTTTTTGGCAGGAAAGCGACTATCCAGAGGGACGCTTGCTAGCGCTCTTAATCCTAGAAATGGGGCTCTTACCGAGTGAGATTTTAGCTCTAAAGGTTGCGGATATCAACCTGGACTTTCAAGTGTTGCGAATCAAGAAGGCTTCCCAACAGAGAATTGTCACCATTCCTACAACTTTGCTTTCAGAATTGGAACCCTTGATGGGCCAGACCTATCTCTTTGAAAGGGGAGGGAAAGCCTATTCTCGTCAGTGGGCCTTTCGTCAGCTAGAATCCTTTGCCAAGGAGAAAGGGTTTCCGGCCTTATCAGCCCAAGCCTTGCGGGAACAGTTTATTCTAAGACAAATAGAAAACAAGGTCGATTTGTACGAAATTGCAAAAAAATTAGGATTAAAAACAGTCCTGACCATAGAAAAATATAGATAATGGATATTAAATTAAAAGATTTTGAAGGACCCCTGGACTTGCTCTTGCACCTGGTTTCTAAGTATCAGATGGATATCTACGATGTGCCCATTACGGAAGTTATCGAACAGTATCTAGCCTATGTCTCAACCCTGCAGGCCATGCGTCTGGAAGTGACGGGTGAGTACATGGTTATGGCCAGTCAGCTCATGTTGATTAAGAGCCGCAAGCTCTTGCCAAAGGTAGCGGAAGTGACAGATTTGGAAGATGACCTGGAGCAGGATCTTCTTTCTCAAATTGAAGAATACCGTAAGTTTAAGCTCTTGGGTGAGCACTTGGAAGCCAAGCACCAAGAACGAGCCCAGCACTATTCTAAAGCGCCGACAGAGTTGATTTACGAAGATGCGGAGCTTGTGCATGACAAGACGACCATTGACCTTTTTTTGGCTTTTTCAAATATCCTAGCCAAGAAAAAAGAGGAGTTTGCACAGAATCACACGACTATCTTGCGGGATGAGTATAAGATTGAGGACATGATGGTTATCGTGAAAGAGTCCTTGACTGGACGAAATCAATTGCGCTTGCAGGATTTGTTCAAGGAAGCCCAGAATATCCAAGAGGTCATCACCCTCTTTTTGGCAACCCTAGAGTTAATCAAAACTCAGGAGCTGATCCTCGTGCAAGAGGAAAGTTTCAGAGATATTTATCTCATGGAAAAGAAGGAAGAAAGTCAAGTGGCCCAAAGCTAGACTTGATAGAGAGGAAAGATGAGTACTTTAGCAAAAATAGAAGCGCTCTTGTTTGTAGCGGGTGAAGATGGGATTAGAGTCCGCCAGTTAGCCGAACTCCTCTCTCTGCCACCGACAGGCATCCAACAGAGTTTAGAAAAATTAGTCCAGAAGTATGAAAAGGACCCAGATTCCAGTTTGGCTCTGATTGAGACAGGTGGTGCATACAGATTGGTGACCAAGCCTCAGCTTTCAGAGATTTTGAAGGAATATTCCAAGGCACCTATCAACCAGAGTTTATCTCGGGCTGCCCTTGAAACCTTGTCCATCATTGCTTATAAGCAGCCCATTACTCGGATAGAAATTGATGCCATCCGTGGGGTCAACTCGAGTGGGGCTTTGGCGAAGTTACAGGCCTTTGACTTGATACGAGAAGACGGGAAAAAAGAAGTGTTGGGACGCCCCAACCTCTATGTGACAACAGATTATTTCCTAGATTACATGGGAATTAACCATTTGGAAGAATTACCAGTGATTGATGAGCTTGAGATTCAAGCCCAAGAAAGCCAATTATTTGGTGAAAGGATAGAAGAAGATGAGAATCAATAAGTATATTGCCCACGCAGGTGTGGCCAGTAGGAGAAAAGCAGAAGAGCTGATTAAGCAAGGCTTGGTGACGGTCAATGGTCAAGTGGTACGTGAACTAGCAACGACCATCAAGTCAGGCGACAAGGTCGAAGTGGAAGGCCAGCCTATCTACAACGAAGAAAAGGTCTATTATCTGCTTAACAAACCACGTGGTGTTATTTCCAGTGTGACAGATGACAAGGGCCGCAAGACGGTTGTCGACCTCTTGCCCAATGTCAAAGAGCGCATCTACCCTGTAGGTCGTTTGGATTGGGATACATCAGGAGTCTTGATTTTGACCAATGATGGGGATTTTACAGATGAAATGATTCACCCTCGTAATGAGATTGACAAGGTTTATGTCGCGCGTGTTAAAGGTGTGGCCAATAAGGACAATCTCCGCCCCTTAACCCGTGGTCTTGAGATTGATGGCAAGAAAACCAAGCCAGCTGTCTATGAGATTCTCAAAGTGGATCCAGTCAAAAACCGCTCTGTAGTGCAGTTGACCATCCACGAAGGGCGTAACCACCAGGTTAAAAAGATGTTTGAAGCTGTTGGTCTCCAAGTGGACAAGTTGTCTCGGACACGTTTTGGACATCTAGACTTGACAGGTCTCCGTCCAGGAGAATCCCGTCGTCTTAATAAAAAAGAAATCAGCCAACTACACACCATGGCTGTAACCAAGAAATAATGAAACGAATTTTAATAGCGCCTGTGCGCCTTTACCAACGGTTTATCTCACCAGCCTTTCCACCCTCTTGTCGCTTTGAGCCGACTTGTTCCAACTACATGATTCAGGCTATTGAAAAACATGGCTTCAAGGGTGTTTTGATGGGCTTGGCTCGGATTTTACGTTGCCATCCCTGGTCGAAAACAGGTAAGGACCCCGTCCCAGACCACTTTTCACTCAAACGGAATCAAGAAGAAAAATGAGGCTGGGTAAAAGTATTTTAGTGAAATGATAAAAACGCATCCTATCAGGTTTGAGTGAGCTTGATAGGATGCGTTTTATCATGTAAAGATGTTAGTTGATACTCAATGAAAATCAAAGAGCAAACTAGGAAACTAGCCGCAGGCTGTACTTGAGTACGGCAAGGCGACGTTGACGTGGTTTGAATTTGATTTTCGAAGAGTATGAGTTTGAAGTTGCTTATTTCAAGCCTTTTTGTGCGTCTTCAATCATGAGTTTTGTTGATTCAAGTCCGCCTCCACTTAGATACCAGAGGTCTGGTGTTAGTTGGATAATCTTACCATTTTTAGCGGCAGGTGTTTCAGCGATAAGGGCATTTTCTAGGACACCGTCGTTGCTAGAGTTGTCCCCACCGATGGCAAGGGTACGGTTGATAACAAAGAGGATATCAGGATTGATTTCTTTGACACTTTCAAAGCTGACTTCTTGTCCGTGGCGTGAGTCTTCGAATTTAGTGTCAGTTGGCTTGAATTTCAAAGTTTGATACAAGAAAGAGAAACGAGATTGGGCACCAAAGGCTGCCATTTTTCCTTCGTTGAGGAGGATAGCAAGGGATTTTTTATCAGAGCTTTCATTTTTAGTAGCGACTTCTTGAATGCTCTTGTCTAGCTTGGCCAATTCTTCCTTGGCTTTCTGTGTGCCAGTTTCACCAAAGGCACTTGCTAAGGATTCGATATTAGCCTTGGTAGAAGTCCAGTAGTCATCTTTGCCTGCTTGGAAGAGAACAGTCGGAGCGATTTCGTTGAACTTATCTACGAATTTTTGGGTACGTGGTGAAGCAATGATTAAATCCGGTTCAAGAGCAGCAAGGGCTTCTAGGTCTGGCTCAACCATAGAACCAACATTGTTAACTTTTCCAGCTAGGTCTTTAAGATAAGTCGGAACAGTTTTTGTAGGCATTCCGACGATATTCTTTTCAAAACCTAAAGCGCGAATAGTATCCGCAGCACCGAGGTCAAAGGTCACAATCTTTTCAGGGACTTTTGAAAGTGTGACTACACCTAGTGAACTTTTAATGGTTACCTCTGTTGGAGCAGAGCTACTTGACTCCGTCTTACTAGTGCTTGAGTTTGTACTACATGCACCAAGTAGGAGCAAGAAGCTGGCCGCTAGGGCAGTGAGATAAAATTTAAGGGATGTTTTCATGATTTCTCCTTTTTAAAATATGATAACGATGTAGGGAGTCTCTAGGTTTTATTGACTAAGAGACAAAATTTCTTCTAACTCGAGTTTCTGAGTTGCTAGCTATAGATACAGATCTTTTTGCCATTGATGTCAGCCAGCGTGATGGGAATCTCATATAGTTGACTGAGCAGGTCAGACTGCATGATTTGATTGGTTGTTCCCTTGCTAAAGACTTGACCGTCCTTGAAGGCGACAATTTCATCTGCATACTGGCTGGCCATGTTGATATCGTGGAGGACGATGATAATGGTCTTTCCGAGTTCCTCCACCAGTTGCTTGAGAATCTGCATCATGCTGACGCTTTGCTTGATATCGAGATTGTTGAGTGGTTCGTCCAGCAAGATAAAGTCTGTATCCTGGGCCAGTACCATAGCGATAAAGACCCGCTGGAGCTGGCCTCCAGACAGGCTATCGATGTAGCGGTCTTTTAAGTTGGTCAGTTCTAAATAGTCCATAGTTTCTCGGATTTTTTCCCAGTCTTCTGGTCTCAGTCGACCTCGACTGTAAGGAAAACGTCCAAAACTGACCAGTTCTTCAACAGTCAATTTGGCTTGGTAATTGATTTTCTGCTTTAGGATAGTCAGTTCTTGAGCCAGTTCTTGTGAATTCCAACTCTCGATTTCACGGCCTTTGATACTGAGAATTCCCTGATCTTTCTTGGTCAGTCTGCTCATGATGGAGAGGAGAGTCGATTTTCCAGCACCATTTGGACCAATGAAGGCTGTCAGTTTCTGAGGACTGACTTCAAGCGAAATGCCTTGCAAAATATCCTGTTTTTGAATGAATTTGTCAATGTTTTCCAGTTTCACCGACGTGCCCTCCTGTAGAGTAAAATAAAGAATAGGAGCCCCCCTACACTCTCGATAATCATACTGATGCGAATTTCCAGTGCAAAGACTCGTTCAATCAGGGCCTGCCCCAAGGTCAAGCTAATAAATCCAACCAGAATGGCTACGATAAAGAGTAACTTGTGCCGATAGTCTTTGACGATTAGGTAGGTGAGGTTAGCCAGCATAAAGCCGAAGAAGGCCATAGGTCCTACCAAGGCAGTGGCCGTTGAAGTTAAAAGCACGATGCCCCAGAGGAGTTCTTTCTGTTCTTTTTCAACATCGAGTCCCAATATCTGAGCCGTTTCTCTTTGTAGGTGCAAGACATCCAGAATGACTGCTTTTCGAAAGAAAAGGATGGTCAAAGCAAGGATGATCAGATAGCCGATGGCTAGGATGGAAGTGTTGAGATGTTGAAAGGAGGCAAAGAGACTGTTCTGCAGTTTATCGTATTCGTTTGGATCCATTAGGACCTGAAGGAAGGTACTGATATTTCGAAAGAGACTTCCGAGGGCTAGACAGATTAGCAGGATGAAGACCAGATCTTGTTTCATCAGTGTCTTCAAGTAGCCTTGCAAGGCAAGAAAGAAGAGGGATTGAAGCAGAAGCAAAACTAGGAATTCTAAGATAGGGGACTTGCCAAGTTGAAGAAACTTGCTTTCAAAAACCAGTAGCAGGGTTTGTAGTAGGACGTAGAAGGATTCAATTCCCAAAATACTTGGCGTCAGGAAACGATTTTCCGTCAGAGTTTGAAAACTAATGGTCGAAATCCCAGTTGCGATAGCTACCAAGAGATAAACGATGATCTTTTGGGAACGCAACTTCCAAGCAAAGGCAGACAGGTGGATGATGGGCCAAAAGTAGAGAAGGCAAGCTCCGATAGCGAGAATAATGAGAAGGCAGAAGAGCTTGGTATGTTTGCTTTTAGACTGCATCTCTTCGTCCCCCTCTCCAGAGAAGTAGGATAAAGACGAGGCTACCAATGATTCCTAGTAGAAGACTGACAGACAACTCATAGGGTCGAATCAGAACTCGGGATAGGATATCGCAGGCCAGAACTAGATTGGCACCGACCAGTGCGACGATGAGTTTGGTTTGACTTAGATTATCTCCATAGTGCTTGCGAACAAGATTGGGAACAATAACTCCGAGGAAAGGTAAGCCACCCACGGTAATCATAGTGACACTAGTTGTTAGCGCCACCAGAAAGAGGGCCAGTTTTTCAAGTAGAGAGTAAGAAATCCCCAAACTTTCACTGGTTTCTTTTCCTAGATTCATGATGGTAAAAGTTTGGGATAATTTCCAAACGGCTATCAGGATAATGAGCCCTAAGAAAAGCCATTCATACTGATGAGTCTGAATCATGGAGAAGGAGCCCTGGGTCCAAGCTGTCATACTCTGAACCAGATTGAAACGGTAGGCGATAACTTCTGTCACAGAACCGATAATCCCGCTATAGATGATCCCAATCAGAGGCAACATCCACCTTTCCTTTACAGTAAAAATGGTCATAAAGGCTAGGAAGAAGAGGGTGAATGTGATGGATGAAACAAAAGCAAAGAGCATCTTTTGGGTCAGACTAGCCGACGGAAAGACAAAGAGGCTCAGCACCATTCCCAGTTTGGCGGCTTCAGTGGTTCCAACTGTACTCGGAGCAGCAAACTGATTTTGGGTAATAGTCTGCATGAGGAGTCCTGCCATACTCATACTAGAGGCGGTCAGGAGAATGCTGATAGTTCTTGGGAGGCGGGACTCTTGAAAGAGAAGCCAGGTCTGCTGGTCGAAAGCAAAGAGCTTTCCCCATGAAAAATCACTGGTCCCAATGCTAATAGAGAGAAAGACTAGGAGTAGAAGTAAGCCGATTAAATAATGAGAAAGTTTCATACCCCATCCTTTTATGTAGATTTGGTATCGAAAGATACCTGCGGATATTACTGTAACATGATTTTTTTAATCTGTCAATAAATTTTCTGACAATTTAATAAATAAAACAAGGAGAGAGTACCGGGACCTTCTCCTCTGTTTTCCTATTCCAAAATGTTTTTACCTTCTTTAACACGCCAACGATAATCTGATAAAATAATATCTTCGAGGGAGTAGCTAGCTTGCCAGTCAAGATATTGTTTAGCTTTTGATGCATCTGCTAGGACGCTGGCTGGGTCACCAGCGCGTCGCGCAACAATTTCGTGTGGGATTTTTTGATCCAGTAATTCTTCAGCAGTTTTAAAGATTTCTTTGACGGTATAGCCTTTTTCGGTTCCTAAGTTAAAGATTTGAGAAGAACTGTCTTCTTGAAATAGGTAGTTCATTCCTTTAACATGAGCCTGTGCAAGGTCCAAGACATGAATGTAATCTCGAATACATGAACCATCACGTGTATCGTAGTCATCTCCAAATATTTTCAGGCTATCATTTTGTCCCAATGCGGTCTTGTTGATATTTGGAATGATATGAGTTGGATTTTTCACACGTAGACCGTTTGAAGCATCCATTTCAGCCCCAGCAACATTAAAGTAACGGAAAATGACATATTTCCAATCATAGCGATTGGCCATCCAGTAAATCATTCGTTCACCCATCAGTTTTGTTTCTGCATAAGGATTGACAGGGTCGAGCAGGGTATCTTCAGTCGCCGGCTTGTCAATACAGTTATTACCATAAAGAGAAGCAGTCGAAGAGAACATGATTTTTTGAATGCCAACTTCAGATAAGACTTTGAGAACTTGGTTCATACCCGCAACATTGGCAGTGAAGTATTTACTTGGATTTTCAATACTTTCGCTCACAACAATCTCACCCGCACAATGAAGAACAGCATCAATCTGATTTTCTTCTAAGTAAGCTTTTAGGGCACTAGAATCATAAACATCTAGTTGCTTAAAGCTAGCACGACTATCCACAGCCGAACGATTTCCTGTAGAGAGATTATCTAGGACATGCACCTGGTAGCCAGCATTTAAAAGAGCTTTAACGGTATGGGAGCCAATGTAGCCAGCTCCACCTGTAACAAGAATTGTTTTGGTCATGATTTTTTCCTTTTTCTAGTTTTGTACTATTTTAAAGAAATAAGAAGGCAAAGTCAACTATTTTCTGTAAATTTCATGAAAAAACTAAACAAGTATAGCATTGGATTGTTTTTTTGTTTGGAAATTAATAGTTTGGTTGATCTTGGAATAGTTATTAGATTTCACCTCACATGCAAGAAAATACAAGCTTTTTATAAGATACAGTAAGACTAAGATACTAATTTAGAAATCCACCTTCCCGCTATCCTTCTCCTATAAAAAGTGGTAAAATGGATGAAAGAAAGAAGGAACTGAAATGACAACATTATTTTCAAAAATCAAAGAAGTAACAGAACTTGCTGCTATCTCAGGTCATGAAGCACCTGTCCGTGCTTATCTTCGTGAAAAGTTAACACCGCACGTGGATGAAGTGGTGACAGATGGCTTGGGTGGTATTTTCGGAATTAAACATTCAGAAGCTGCAGATGCACCGCGTGTCTTGGTCGCTTCTCACATGGATGAAGTTGGTTTTATGGTCAGCGAAATCAAGCCAGATGGTACCTTCCGTGTGGTAGAAATCGGTGGTTGGAATCCTATGGTGGTTAGCAGCCAACGTTTCAAACTCTTGACTCGTGACGGTCGTGAAATTCCTGTGATTTCGGGTTCTGTCCCTCCACATTTGACTCGTGGTAAGGGCGGACCAACCATGCCTGCTATTGCAGATATCGTCTTTGATGGCGGTTTTGCGGATAAGGCTGAAGCAGAAAGCTTTGGCATCCGTCCTGGCGACACCATTGTACCAGATAGTTCTGCAATCTTGACAGCCAATGAAAAAAATATCATTTCAAAAGCTTGGGACAACCGCTATGGTGTGCTCATGGTGAGCGAGTTGGGGGAAGCTCTGTCAGGTCAAAAACTCGGAAATGAACTCTATCTGGGCTCTAACGTCCAAGAAGAGGTTGGTCTCCGTGGTGCTCATACTTCTACAACTAAGTTTGACCCAGAAGTTTTCCTAGCAGTTGACTGTTCACCTGCTGGTGATGTTTATGGCGGTCAAGGCAAGATTGGGGATGGAACCTTGATTCGTTTCTACGATCCAGGTCACTTGCTCCTCCCAGGTATGAAGGATTTCCTTTTGACAACGGCTGAAGAAGCTGGTATCAAGTACCAGTACTACTGTGGTAAGGGTGGAACGGATGCAGGAGCAGCCCATCTGAAAAATGGTGGTGTCCCATCTACAACAATCGGTGTTTGCGCTCGTTATATCCATTCTCACCAAACCCTCTATGCAATGGATGACTTCCTAGAAGCTCAAGCTTTCTTACAAGCCTTGGTGAAGAAATTGGATCGTTCAACAGTTGATTTGATTAAGAATTATTAAACCATAAGGGAGGTGGTTGGGATGGTAGAACCAAACCTAGAAAGCCTTATAAAAGATCTTTACAATCATGCTCGACATGATTTGAGTGAAGATTTAGTTGCTGCTCTCCTAGAGACTGCTAAAAAACTGCCTGCTACAAATGAGCAATTGCTGGCAGTCCGTCTCTCAGGACTGGTCAATCATGAATTGCTCCTAAATCCCAAACATCCAGCACCTGAATTGATAAACTTGGCTCGCTTTATTAAAAGAGAAGAAGCCAAGTACAGAGGAACTGCAGCTTCTGCGCTTATGTTTGGCGAACTCTTTAAAATGCTTTGATTCCATTGCGAATCAAAGCATTTTTTATATGGTAGAAAAGCAATTCTTGGTTAGGAAAAGAAAAAAGCCATCCCATTCAGGATAGCTTTTTGGTACTCATACTCAATGAAAATCAAAGAGCAAACTAGGAAACTAGCCGCAGGCTGTACTTGAGTACGGTAAGGCGACGTTGACGTGGTTTGAATTTGATTTTCGAAGAGTATTAGATTTGTTCAGCAATGACCTTTTCAGCTAAATTCATAGCGTGGTCAGATACACGAGTGTAGTGGGAGACAATGTCGATAAAGTTGACCCCGGCTTGAGTTGAACACTCGCCCTTGTTGAGGCGTTTGATGTGGGTCTTTCTGAGAACACGTTCCATATTGTTGATTTCTTTATGGCGTTCAATCAGACTTTGAGCTTTTTCAATATCATTGTTTTCCACGCTGTCAAGGGCATCCTTGATAAAGTCAGTGGTCTTTTGATAGATATCAGCTAATTCCTGCAAAGCAGCTTCAGAGAACTCAACATTTTTACGTTGAAGGTAGTCGGTCAGATTGATTAGGGCTTCTGCGTGGTCCCCAATCCGTTCCAAATCACGGGATGAATCAAGAATGTTGGTCAGCACTTCACTTTCTTTCTGGCTAAGAGCTTCGCTTGAAAGAGTAATAAGATAGCGAGTTAATTTTTCATCAATAGTATTGATTGCTTCTTCTGTCTTGTGTCCTTTTTCAGCAACCTTTTCATTGAGGTCAATGATGTAGTTGTATGAAAGGTCAAAGGCTTTAGAAGCATAATTTCCTAAGTGAAGGAGTTCTTTTTTCGCATTTCCGAGAGCGATTGATGGAGCTTGTTTAATCAAGTGTTCATCAAGGTAAAGCGGCTCGTACTTGACAACTTCGTCTTCACCAGGAATGAGCTTGGTTACAAAGTAGGCCAAGGCTCCGATGAATGGAAATTGTACAATGGTGTTACTTACGTTAAAGGCACCGTGAGAGAAGGCGATGGTCATCTCAGGTGAGAGGTGAAGGAGTGCCTGGAAGTACTCAATCATAGATGTAAATGGGCCTAATAAGATTAAGCAAAGGATAGTTCCTAAAACGTTAAAGGTAACGTGGGTTGCAGCAACGCGTTTCGCAGAGACATTGGCTCCAGCTGCCGCGATGATAACGGTTAGGGTTGTCCCGATATTATCCCCGAAGAGAACTGGTAGCGAACCTTTAAGGTCAAGGAATCCACCAGCATAGAGACCTTGCAAAATCCCGATTGTCGCAGAAGAAGCTTGGATGAGGACGGTAATCACTGCACCGGCCAAAACTCCCAACACAGGATTTTGTCCCAAGGTTACCATATATTCCTTGAATTGTGGTAAATCTTTAAGAGGGCTCATACCGGCACTGATGAGGTTTAGAGCATAGAAGATTCCCCCTACACCAAACAGGATGCGCCCGATATTGTTTGCTGTTCTATTTTTGGTAAAGAAGAGGAACATGGTTCCAAGGAAAATCAGGGGTAGAGCATACTCACCAAGCTTGAAACCGATGATAAAGGAAGTAACAGTGGTTCCGATGTTGGCTCCCATGATAATTCCGATAGCCTGTCTAAGAGTTAGAAGACTAGCGCTGACCAGTCCAACCGTGATAACTGTAACCCCTGTACTTGACTGAATCAGGGCAGTCACGACAATTCCGACTAGAACACCTAAAAAGGGATTGCTAGTGTACTTGTCAATGTAAAAACGAAGGCGATCTCCAGCAGCTTGTTGCAAACCGTCTCCCATGGTCTTGATACTATATAAGAATAGTCCTAGACCACCTAAAAAGTGAAATAAAATTTCCTGCCAATTAATGGACATTTCTTTTTCCTCCGAAAAATAATAACGGAATTTCTCCTACTCTATTTTAAAGGATAAAAGTAAATCTAACAAGTGTTTAGATGAAATTTTCCTAAGAAAAGGCAACTTTCTTTAAAAATAGTGAGTAAATTTACTTTCCAAGAGTGGGTTTATGGAATTATGTCCAAATTTTACTGATTATTATCCTAGTTATAGCTTTTATGTTAATTAGATTGACATCGCTTTCATATAGGATAAAATGAAGATGATCCTGTTCTGATGGTTGTCATGAGAACAGTTACTTTTTGCAAAAAAAGTAAAGCGCTTACTTTTAACTTTTATTTTAATAGGAGGAAAAGATGAAAGATCTATTCTATGAAAAACGTTGCCGTTACAGCATTCGTAAGTTGTCAATCGGGGCTTGTTCCTTGATGATCGGTTCAGCTTTGTTTGCGAGTCCAGTCCTCGCCGAACAGCTCTCAGTTTCTGACACAGTAGCAAATACGAGCGCTCGAGCTGCAAGTACTAGTGAAACAACTAATCTAGACACTGCAGCTATAGAAAAACAATTATCGGAAGCAGAGAACAAAGTAGCTGAGCAACCCATTTCAGAAAACACTCCAGCAATGACTGATTTGCTTAATGAAAAAGAAGAAGCGAAGCCTGCTCCGACGGATAAAGCTGAAAAACATGCTCAACCAACTGAAAAAGAAGGAGTCAAGCTAGAGGAAGCGCCTCAAGCAGTTGATAAGAAAGCAGATAAACCAATTCTAGCAGACGTTCCTAAAAATGAAGAAAAAAGTCTCCGACCAAAAGAAATCAAATTTGATACTTGGGAGGATTTGTTGAAATGGGAACCGGGTGCGCGTGAGGATGATCCCATCAATCGTTCCTCAGTTGAACTAGCCAAGCGCCATAGAGGCCAGTTGGTGAATGAAAAAGCAAGTAGAAGAGCCAAGGTTCAGGCGCTAGCAAATACCAACTCAAAGGCTAAAGACCACGCTTCTGTTGGTGGAGAAGAATTCAAGGCCTACGCCTTTGACTACTGGCAATACTTGGATTCAATGGTCTTCTGGGAAGGTCTAGTCCCAACTCCAGATGTCATTGATGCAGGTCACCGTAACGGGGTTCCTGTATATGGTACACTCTTCTTCAACTGGTCTAATAGTATTGCTGACCAAGAGAAATTTGTTGCTGCTTTGAAACAAGATGAGGATGGAACCTTCCCTATTGCACGAAAACTTGTCGACCTTGCTAAGTACTATGGCTTTGATGGGTATTTTATCAACCAAGAAACAACGGGTGACTTAGTAACGCCACTTGGTGAAAAAATGCGTCAATTCATGCTCTATACAAAAGAATATGCGGCAAAAGTCAACCATCCAATCAAGTATGCTTGGTACGATGCCATGACCTATAAATATGGTCGTTACCACGAAGATGGTCTAGGTGATTACAACTACCAGTTCATGCAAAAAGAAGATGACAAGGTCCCTGCGGATCAATTCTTTGCCAATTTCAACTGGAATAAGGAAAAGAATGACCACTCTGTAGAAATAGCAAAATGGCTGGAACGTAGCCAATATGATGTCTTTGCAGGCTTGGAATTGCAACAAGGTGGTTCTTATAAGACAAAAGTTAAATGGGATGCCCTCTTAGATGAAAAAGGCAAGTTACGTTTGTCACTTGGACTCTTTGCACCAGATACAATTACCAGTCTAGGAAAAACAGGTGAAGACTACCACAAAAACGAAGATATCTTCTTCACAGGTTACCAAGGAGATCCGACAGCTCAAAAACCAGCGGACAAAGAGTGGTATGGAATTGCTAATTTAGTTGCAGACCGCACACCAGCAGTGGGTCGGACCTTCACTACCTCCTTTAATACAGGACATGGTAGAAAGTGGTTTGTAGACGGAAAAGTTTCTAAGGATTCTGAGTGGAACTACCGTTCGGTTTCAGGTATCTTGCCAACATGGCGCTGGTGGCAGACTTCAACAGGGGAAAAACTTCGTGCAGAATATGATTTTACAGATGCCTACAATGGAGGAAATTCCCTTAAATTCTCAGGTGATGTAGCTGGTAAGACGGACCAGGATGTGAATTTGTATTCTACTAAGTTAGAAGTAACTGAGAAAACCAAACTTCGTGTTGCCCACAAGGGAGGAAAAGGTTCTAAAGTTTTTATGGCCTTCTCTACAACTCCAGACTACAAATTCGATGATGCAGATGCATGGAAAGAGCTAACCCTTTCTGACAACTGGACAAATGAAGAAATTGACCTTAGCTCACTAGCAGGTAAAACCATCTATGCAGTCAAACTCTTCTTCGAACATGAAGGGGCTGTGAAAGATTATCAGTTCAACCTAGGACAGTTAACTATCACGGACAATCACCAAGCGCCACAAGCACCTACAAGTCTCTCTGTGGTGAAACAATCTCTTAAAAATGCCCAAGAAGCTGAAGCAGTGGTTCAGTTTGCGGGTAATCAAGATGCCGATTTCTATGAAGTCTACGAAAAAGATGGGGATAACTGGCGTTTGTTGACAGGTTCATCTGCTTCAACCATCTACTTGCCAAGAGTTAGCCGCTCTGCTAATACGACTGGTACGACGCAAGAATTGAAAGTCGTTGCAGTTGGTAAAAATGGCCTTCGTTCAGAAGCTGCGACGACATCCTTTAACTGGGGCATGACTGTTCAGGATACGACTCTCCCAAGACCTTTGGCTGAAAATATTGTTCCAGGGGCAACGGTTATCGGTAGCACTTTCCCGAATACCGAAGGTGGAGAAGGTATTGAAGGTATGTTGAACGGTACCATTACCAGTCTTTCAGACAAGTGGTCTTCAGGACAATTGAGCGGTAGTGTCGATATTCGTTTGACCCAATCACGTCGTGTTGTCAGATGGGTGATGGATCATGCTGGAGCTGGTGGTGAGTCTGTTAACGATGGTCTGATGAACACCAAGGATTTTGATCTTTATTACAAGGATACAGATGGCGAGTGGAAACTAGCTAAGGAAGTCCGTGGTAATAAAGCGCACGTTACGGATATCACTCTTGACAAACCAATTACTGCCCAAGACTGGCGTTTGCATGTCATTACATCTGATAACGGAACACCTTGGAAGGCCATTCGTATCTACAACTGGAAGATGTACGAAGCCTTGGACACAGAAAGTCAAAATATTCCAATGGCTAAGGTAGCTGCTCGTTCACTTGGAAACCACCAAGTTCAACTAGGCTTCTCTGATGTTCCGGCAGGCGCAACCATCACCGTTTACGACAAGGCTGATTCACAAACACCAATTGCAACCTTGAAGACTGAAACTGGTGGTGACTTGGCAACAGCTCCATTGGGCTTTGATAAGCAACCAACTCTCCTCTACTATCGTACCCAACTACCTGGCAAAGAAATCAGTAACACCTTGGCTGTAGCGATTCCACAGGATGAGAGAAAAATTGCTGCAGTTAGACTTGAAAAAGGACCTAAAAAGACAGTTTATAAAGAAGGAGAAAAACTGGACCTCAGAGGCGGAACACTCCGTGTTCAATACGAAGGGGGACAAGCCGACGAGCTGATTAACCTTACTCACTCAGGTGTGACGGTATCTGGATACGACGCTCATCAAAAAGGGGAACAAAACCTAACACTGCAATACCTTGGTTTACCAGTGTCAGGTGATCTTAAGGTCCAAGTGACAGGACAGGATGAAGGAAAACCAAAAGAAGTAGCGGGCTTGTATATTACTAAGAAACCCAAAACAGACTATCTAGTAGGAGATCAACTGGATCTCTCTGAAGGTCGCTTTGGTGTTCTCTATGATGACGAGACAGAAGAGACTCACAGCTTTACTGATGAAGGTGTTGAAATCACGGGATACGATGCTCAGAAGACTGGACGCCAGACCTTGACCCTGCATTACAAGGGGCACACAGCTGAGTTTGATGTCTTGGTTTCTCCAAAGGCTGCAGTTAATGATGAATACCTTAAACAAGAAATCACTGCTGCCCAAGGCCGTCAGTCAACCCTTGCCTATACCTTCTCAAGTGAGAACAAACAAGCTGTACTAGTAGAGAAACTCAATGCAGCGAAAGCTGTTGCAGAAAACCATGATGCCAGTCAAGAAGAAGTCAACAAAGCCTTGAATGAATTGAAACAAGTTGGAGCGGATTTGGATGGAAATCAACGTTATCAGACAGCTAGAGAAGAATTGGAAGGTTTGCTCGAATCTATCCGTGAAAAAGATCCTAAAGCTGAGTTGATTGAACAAGCAGAAACTTTGTTGGCTTCAGAGATGCCAACTCCACAAGCTTTTGCGGACATGAAAGAAAAGCTGAACAAGAAACTAGCTCCTACAGAAGAAAGTCATCATGTTGGTAGCATGAATCCAAGTGAAGTAGCCCCGACAGTTGAGGTCCTCCCTGAACTAGTTGTTGAAACTGAAACAACAGCCTATGAACGTCAAGAGCGACCAAATGCGAACCTTCTTAAAGGTCAACGTCAACATGTCCAAAAAGGAGAAGAAGGGCAAATTCGTCGTCTAGTAGAAGTAGATGCCCAAGGCAATCGTATCCTTCGTACAACAGAAGTTCTCAAGGAAGCTGTTCCAGAAATTACCGAAGTAGATACAAAAGTTCTATCAAGCAACCAACCGGCTGAGGGAGTAAAAGACCTGGTTCTAGAAACTCCGAAACTAGAAGTTGAAGAGGATACAGTGGTCTTCAATCGTCAAGAGCGACCAAATGCGAACCTTCTTAAAGGTCAACGTCAACTTGTCCAAAAAGGAGAAGAAGGGCAGATTCGTCGTCTAGTAGAAGTAGATGCTCAAGGCAATCGTATCCTTCGTACAACAGAAATTCTCAAGGAAGCTGTTCCAGAAATTACCGAAGTAGGTACAAAAGTTCTATCAAGCAATCAACCAGCTGAAGGAGCTAAAGATTTAGTTCTAGAAACTCCGAAAC